>JBHELP010000081.1:0-3249 GCA_046263035.1 Candidatus Dormibacteria bacterium
CTCCACCTGACGCCAGCTGTAGAGGACATCGGCCACATGGACGATCTCGCAATCCGTCTCCGTGACGCGCAGAAAGAGGTCGTGGTCCTGACTGCCATCAAACTCCGATCGGCAGCCACCGACCCTGGCCAGGATGTCGCGGCGGATCACCGACAGATGGCAGAGATAGTTGCAGGAGAGGAGTAGGTCCGGCGACCAGTCCGGCTTGAAGAAGGCCTGGCCCCGTGTCCCATCCAGTTGCAGCTTGTCCTCGTCGCTGTAGAGGAGACCGGCATTGGGGTGATCGTGCACATGCTGGACCACACGATGGAGGGCGTGGCGTCGCAGCAGGTCATCATGGTCGAGAAACCCAACGAAGTCCCCGCCCGCCATGGCGATCGCGCTGTTGGTTGCCGCCGATATCCCGCCGCGTTCCTCTCTGTGGACGACGTGAATACGGCTGTCGCGCTCGGACATCCCGTCAAGGAACATCCTCAGATCCGGCTGCGTGGAGTTGTCGTCGGTTATGCAGAGCTCCCAGTTTGTGTATGACTGATCGGTGACCGATTCCACTGCCTCCCGGAGCCAGCTCAGCTTAGGCTGGTATACCGGCATGACGATGCTCACCAGGGGACGGTGCGCCCAGCCGTCGCTCTCGAGGCGCATGGCCGCAAGGCGCGACTCGTTCGGCTCATGGCGACGAACCCATTCGGCGTACTCGTCAGCCGCCCGCCCCTGGCTGGCGTCCAGCACCACGGAGGGGGCTCGGTCCATGTCCACTGCGGTGACATCCTGTGAGGGGCCCAGGAGCTGCAGACCCCGTCGAACCGCCGCACTGAGGAGGGCGCCCCGCCGGCTTCCGTGGGGCATCAGTCGCTGGACACGCCGGCGAGCCCCTTCCACGAGCTGTTGCAACTCGTCGGGGGCAGCCTGAATGGCAAGCCGCCGCTCAGCGTCCGCCAACCGCTGCTCGAGGGCCCGCCGCCGGCCCTCAGCCATGACCAGGCAGTGCTCTGCATGGCTCAGCGCTTCGGCAAGCTCCTCCGCTTCCTGGTGTGGGTACCGAATGGGCGCCATCTCCCCGGCGGGGGTTTCACCCTGCGCGGCCCGATCCACGTGAGCTCTCACCGCTTGGTCAGCGGCATCGTCCAGCCGGGCGGGTTGATGGGTATGTCCACCCGAGTGCCGGCCGGAGCTGCCTTGAAGCGCTCGGCGTAGGCGCTTGGATGCATGTCGGAGTATGCGGCGTACTGCCAATGGACAGCGGCTCCGGCGCAGAAGAGGACGCTCAGAGCCACCCCGGCGACAGTTCGCCACGGCCTTCTCAGCGTCGAGACCGCCCACACGACGGTCGACGCCCAGGCCACCATGGGGAGGAAGAAATAGCGGTCGCCGGCAGTGGTGCCGGCCATCAGCGGCCACTGCGGGAGAACATCGCTTACCTGAGGCCTCGCCAGTGCCAGGAGCAGGGTGAGGAAGGAGAACCCGTTGAGCATGGTGAGCGCCCATGGCCCCTTGAGGAGGGATATGAGCAGCAGCCCACCGGCCAGGGCCGTCACGATGATAGCCAGGACAAGTCCGTGATTCACCGTCTGGGAATAGAGGGCCGTGTTCTCCTGGCCGAGCAAGGCCGGCGCCACAATCCGATCGCTCATCATCCGCACGGCGGGGACCAGGCCGGCTCCCAGTGCTTCGTGACTTCGACCACTCGACGTCCCGAGAGCCACCGCCCCCTGTAGCAGAGCAAGCCCGCCGGTTAGCGCCACCATCGCCATGTCCCAGGGCTGCCGAGAGCGGCGCCAGCGGAGGAGTGCCACCGGGGCGAGCAGCAGTACAAAGGGCCCGCTGAGCCCTGAGAGCAGCAGGACCGCCGCATCAAATACTCGCCAGGCCTGGCTCCGGCTGGGCGCGGCCACAAGCACCAGCAGCGCCGTCAGAGCCAGATGCCACTGGGCGTTGGTCACGTTGCCATGGATCTCGGAGTTGGGCAGAGCGATGTAGACGGCTGCGAGCAGCCAGCGGGTGGCCCGCGACGGGATCACATGACTGAAGCGGAAGGTGACGATGAGCATGGTGGGGAGGAATTGAAGAAACAGGGCGAGCACGCTGAAGAGCAGGGGCGCGCGGTCGAGGCCGAATGGCAACGCAAGGGCACCTGCCATCCGCGAGATGGTCTGGAGGTAGCCCACCACGGGATGAGCCAGGGGAGCCCAGGGCCCGTCGTTGTAGGCGTCGGCAAACCAGAGCCGGCCATCCTCAGCCCAGAATTGTGGGTGAACCACCGCGTCGGGGCGACGCAGCACCATGGCGGTCCCCAGAACAAGCAGGAAGCCGATCAGCAGAGCCTTCGGGCCCACCGCCCTGCGGACAGCGTCCGTCGCTGGTTGGAGACGCTGCCACGCAGGCGAGCCCGCGGCGGATTGCCATCCTGCCGGCCGGGCGCCGGCCTCGATATTCATTGGGGCCTCACTCTAGCCTCATGAGTTGCATGGGGCGACCATGGCTGCGCCTTGTAAGCCTATGGGACCTTCGCCGTTGTTACGATGCCCACACGCGGAGCCGCGGCGCTGTCCGGCTGGCATCCCGGCACGGGCCCGCCAGACCGGGTGGCCGCTCATTGCAGACGTGAGAGAAGAAACAGCACCCCGCGGCGAGAGCCCGCAACAGGAGATCGAGAGGCTCAGCGCTGCGCTGAGCTATGCTGAGCACCAGCTGGTGAGGCGTGAGGGTCGCTGCCGCCAGCTCGAGCAGGAACTTCGCGCTGTCGCTCACCGGCCGGCTCCGCTGCTCTCGGCAAGACTGCATGATCGCGTGCGACGCGCCCTCCCCGAGGGCACGCGACGGCGGGCGTTCGCCACCACGGCGGCCCGAGCGGTGCTGTCGCGGCGGCGCTCCGCGGATACCGTCAACCGGGGCCGGACCGCGAGACCAGCTGAATCCGGGGAAGCGGAGTGGCCGGACCCGGGCCAGTATCGCCAGTGGCTGTCTCGGCATGACCCCGGTCAGGAGGAGCTCTCCGCCCTCCGAATGGAGAGCGAGAACTGGAGCCACCGTCCCCTGGTGAGCCTCCTCATGTCCGTATCGGATCATGGCGGGCCGGCACCGGGCGTCATCAGGGCCGTGCTGTCCCAGTCCTACGAACATTGGGAGCTCTGCCTGGGCGCATGCGCGGCCGGATCCGCCGGCGCGGACCTCTCGCTCCCGGACGCGGCTGCCCTGGACCCTCGCATCAGGCTTGCCGGCGACAATGGACATGGGGACGTCGGCGCC
>JBHELP010000082.1:0-7875 GCA_046263035.1 Candidatus Dormibacteria bacterium
CGAGCTGGCGCGAGACACGGCCAGCGAGGTGGTCGAGAAGTTTCTCGATAAGGTCGCCACCGGAGCCCTGTAGCCGGCTTGCGGGACCCGAGTCCACAGCAGATCCTGGTTATTGGGCCTTGGGACGAGAGGGAAGAAGGCCGTTGTGGAGTGTGGCCGAAACGGGAGCAAGCGCGCCTACGGCCAACCAGCCTTATATAACGGAACATCCGTGTGGTGTAGCAGATAGCGTAGCAGATAGGTGCGTCAACATGCGCCAGCATGACGAGGCCGGTCCAGATTCGTATTCAGCAGCGCCCTGTGGAGACGTCCTGAGACGCCTTGGGCGGATCTGAAAAACCTGGTGTCGCCGGTTCGATTCCGGCTCTCGGCACCTTGATCTCCTGTAGAGAGCAGATTCGCCATTTCAGGGCCATCGGCTGTAGCCACAGCGCTCGTAGAGAACAGAAATTGGCTTGGCAATCGGAGCTTCCCATGGCCAAGCGCAGCCGGACCGGCTGACCATCGCTGCCGGACTCGGCCGGCGCAGGCTTATCGAGTATCAGACGTCGCGAAGGCACCGAATCCGTCGTCGAATTGCTGAATCCTGGCCCGGCCCCGTCCATCGTGTGAGAATGGCGGCCGTGTCAGTTCTGGGGAGGTGAGCATGGCCGATGACGTGGGCGCACCGCGTGCGGCGCCGTCCCAAGTCCTGGAGCTACTGAACGCTTTTCTCACTGCCCAGGCCCTCCATGCGGCCGCGATGCTCGGCATCGCCGACCTGTTGGCCGCGGGTCCGGCGACCATGGACGATCTGGCTACGGCCACGTCCGCCCATGCGCCGTCCCTGTATCGGCTGCTGCGGATGCTCACAGGTACCGGCGTGCTTCGGGAGGAGGCCGACGGCCGTTTTGCGCTGACTGCGCTCGGCCGGCCGTTGCGCAGCGATGAGCCGGATTCGGTGCACGACTGGGCGCTGTATGTCGGTGCCAGGGCGCCGTGGGAAGCCTGGGGACGACTCCACGAGGCGGTCGTGTCCGGCGAGCCCGGCTTCGTTCTCGCGCACGGCGTGGGGACCTATGAGTACCTGGCCAGTCATCCGGATCTCGGCGCGCCCTTCGATCGCTGGATGACCCGGCAATCCGAGCAGCACAACGCCCCCATCCTAGCCGCGCTGGACCTTTCGGGTGTTCAAACCGTAGCCGACATCGGCGGCGGCCAGGGCTCCCTGCTGGGAGCCATCCTGCAGGCCAACCCCTCGGTGAGAGGCATCCTCTTGGACCTGCCACACGTCGTGGCCGACCCGGTGGGGATCCACGCCGGTGTCGCCGACCGCTGTGACGTCGTTGGAGGGGATCTGCTCCAAGCTGTCCCTGCCGGAGCAGATGTCTACGTGATGAAACGGGTGCTTATGATCTGGAGCGACGAAACCGCCATCCGCGCACTACAGAACTGCGCCGAGGCCCTGCCTCGGAACGGTAGGGTCCTGGTGGTCGAGATGGTCATGCGGCGTGGCAACGATCCCAGCCCGGCCAAGAGCTTCGACCTGCTGATGTTGCTCGCCAATCCGGGTGGCTGTGTGCGCAGCGAGGAGCAATTCCCGGAGCTATTCGCCGCCGCCGGACTGCGACTGACCCGGGTCATCCCGACCTCCTCACCCAACAGTATTATCGAAGCCGTCCCAGCGTAGATCGGCCGCTGCGCCAGGGTCGTCGTTTGAGCGCGTTGCGTCGGAGCTTGCTATTCACGCGAGCGGGTCCGATGCCTACTGGGGCGCCGGTGACGTTGAGTTCAGAACTACATCTGATATAATGCGGCAATGCGCGTGATCGAAAGACCGTTCTCTGACCTTCTACGGCATCCGAGGGAGGTGACCGTCGATGTGGAGGAAGGGGATGTCCTCCTGCGCCGGCGGGATGAGCCGGACTTGCGGCTGACTCGCGCTGACCGTGAGGCAGACCGAGAGACGGCGCTGGCGGCCTTCGGCCGAACCCTCCGAAACCTGGCCCTGCACAATCCAGGGGCGCTCGCCGAGGCCCTGGCTGACGCTTTCCCCTGGATCGAGTTCCTCACGGTTGACGATCGTCGTGTCTTCGTGGATGAATTCTCTCTGGTTGCCGCCGCTGCCGCAGATATGGGCTCGTATGGACCCTTGACCCAGTTCGTTCGAGAGTGGCGTGCTACAGCGGAGATCGAGGCCGACCCGGGCCTCGCGCGCCGCTTGCGCGGTCCGATTGTTGCCGATGGGGACGCTATTCCGCTGCCGGGTTAGTGACGGATGCCGAAGCGACGAGGGCGTGTTGCCCCACCGCCGCGGCGTGGCGGTTGGGATTTTCGGTACGCCACGGGCGACGCCGTCTCGGGCTGGGAAAAGGTGTGCGCAGCAGCTCCTTCCAACGCTCGAACAGCATGGGAGCGAATATCCACCGATCCGAGGCAGCGCGACGAGAGACAGCATCCCCTGAGAGGGAGTCGTGGCTCTCGGATCATCAACGGCGGAGTGATGGACCAATGGCAGTATGAGGTCACCGGCGCCGTCCGCCTTTGGTACTGCATCGACGACGGCAATCGCACGGTGTGGCTCACCGACGCCACGACAGGCCATCCCAAGGCAACCGAGTGATGCGGAAACGGTGAGCCCTGCCCGCTGCGAGGCCCGCGGGCCCGTTGACCAAATCGTAGAGAACAGAATTGTTGCCTGCACGATCACTCCCACTCTCGGAGGCACAGCCCTCAGGCTCGGAGACCTGAAAAACCTGGTGTTGCCGGTTCGATTCCGGCTCTCGGCACCTTATGGGAGTAGGGGTTCACGCCCGCAGACGTGAAGGGAACTAGAGTATGGATGTCAAGGTGACGCCGGCCTGACCCCCTGGACACCCCACGGGAGGAGAGCGCACCGCGGCGGTTCCGCCCCAGAAATCCTATTGGACGCGCTCCAAAATGTGCTTGAGCCGGGCCAGGTCCTTCCGGTTGGCCCGGCGCATGGCTGCGCTCATCAACGGCGCGGCCACTGTGGAGAACCCCGCCGGAGCTCCGCGATTCCGCAATGTCATCCGGGTTCCGCTCCCCCCCGCGGCGTCCTCCCAGGTGTAGGTGGTCTCCATGGGGAAGGGCCCATCAGTGGTGGCCATAACGAAGCGCTCGCCGGCGATTGCCTCTCGAACCTCATACGTGTACGCCAGCTCTCGCCCCATGAAATGGGCCGTGAATGCGACAAGAGAACCGGTGGCGGCCGGCTTGGCACTCTTCCACTCCACTGCCTTGATGTTCGTATACCAGGACGTGGCATTGTCGGGATTGCTCGCGTAGGCCGCCACCTCAGCCCGTGGGCGGGCGATCTCGATCTCCGTCAGCACATCAACCGCCATGTGCGTCACCTCCGCGGTATCGCGCGTCGTCTGCCCGCTTCAGCCCTCGGCAGCGCGGAGTCGAGCAATGCGAGAATGGTACCCGAGACGGCCTCGTCGTCAAAGACAAGGACTCCCCGTCGGCGGCTTGTACATCGGGCCGTAACTAGTCGGAGAATCTCAGGTGCAGGCGGGCTATGCAACCCGGTTGCTCTGCCGACGAGGTCACGTCGCGCCTCTCGCCTTGCCCCACCTACGTTCGCTTGCTGCGCAGTGATGCCGGTAGCGCAGCAACTACTACGTTGTCGCGGCGTCCTCACGAACGTGGTGATGGTCGGAGACCTGCTGCCAGGAGGCGGCGTTCACCCCTCCGGGGAGCGGGGTCTGCCCGTCGAAGAAGCGGACATGGCCGGTGTCCAGGTTGCGATACATCCCCGGGCTGACCAGCGTTCCCGCGGGGAAGCGCACCTCATGGCTCGGATGCGACACCTGGGCTCCGGGGGCGGCGTGCTCCTCGGCACCGGGATGGTGGTGGTCGGAGATCTGCTGCCAGGAGGAGGCGTTCACCCCTCCCGGGAGCGGGGTCTGCCCGTCGAAAAACCGGACATGGCCGGTGTCGACGTTGCGGTACATGCCCGGGCTCACCACCGTCCCGGGCCCAAATCGCACCTGGTGCCTGTCCATCTCGGCTCCTCGTCAAGCGGTTGCCACGGCGGCCGGACCGCCGGCCGGCCTGTGGGAGCGCGTCCCGTCGCCGGTACACACATTATCCCTCGCCGTCCGACCCATGACGTCCGGAAGAGGCGGGACCGATCAGTCCATCACCAGGCAGACCTTGCCGGCCTCGCCTGCGTCGGCGGCGGCGTAGGCCTCCGCCGCCCTGTCGAGCGGCAGTCGGTGGGTGACCAGCCACTCCGGGTGCAGGCCCCAGCGCACCAGTCGCTCCACCAACTCCTCCATGCGCCCGATGCTGGTCACCCAGGAGCCGATGACCGTGAGCTGCGGATGGATCAGGGTGGGGCTCGCGTCGACCTCGAGGGTGCCGCCCTCGCCCACGAGGACGCAGCGCCCCCGGCGCCGGGTGGCGGCCAGCGCCGTCCGCCGGGCCGGGGTCGACCCCGAGCAGTCGACCGAGACCTCGCAGCCGGCGCCGCCGGTGAGGCTCCGTATGGCCTCCACGGCGCCCTCGGCGCCCAGCGCGTGATGCACGGCACCCGTGGTCAGAGCGAGCTGCCGGCGCGAGCCCACGGTGTCCACGCCGACGACGGGGCCGGCGCCCAGCGCCCGGGCCAGGAGCCCCACGGCCATGCCCACCGGGCCCAGGCCGGTGACCAGCACGGAGTCGGCGCCGCAGACACCGGCCCGTCTCAGCGCCTCGTAGGCCGTGCCGAAGCTGCAGGCGACACTGGCGCCGTCGGCGAAGGTGAGAGCGTCCGGCAGGGCGACGCAGGTGCTCTCCTCGGCGAGGAGGTAATCGGCATGGCCGCCGTCGCGCTGCCACCCATAGGCGGCACGGAGCGGCGAGGTGCAGCTGATCATGTAGCCGAGCCGGCAGTCGGCGCACAGCCCGCAACCGGCGATGTGATAGAGCAGGACGCGATCACCCTCACGGAAGCGCCGGCAGCCGGGCCCGGCCGCCACAACCTCGCCGGCCGGCTCGTGGCCGGCCACGACGTCGCGGTAGGCCTCAGGGCCGCGGCCGGTGTGCTCCCGGTAGATGGCGCGCACGTCGCTCCCGCAGATGCTCGAGGCGCGCATTCTGAGCAGCACCTGACCATATCCCGGTGCGGGTATGGGCAGGCGGCGGATCTCCACGCGGCGTCCGCCCGGGAGACGGACGCCACGCATGGTTTCGACCGCCTCGGGAGCCCCGCTACTCGCCGGCATCAACGATTCGGAACTCGATCCGGTCGCCGGGCACGGGGGCGTTGGAGCACACCTCTCCCGGCGGGGGGGGCTGCCAATCCCAGTGCGACATGAAGGGCAGGAAACCGCGCAGCCAGTCGCTGACCGGTGGGCGGAAGCGATACGCGGGAAGGTCGGCGGAGGTCGCGCCGGAGGCCACCATCCCGAAGGCCCGCGACATCGAGGAGGGATGCCGGTTCATCTGCCCGTCCAGCCAGTACACGCCCACCGGGTCGATGTGGCGATCGGCCCGGGCCAAAAGGGAGTCCCAGTCGCAGGAGTCGACGAACGGGAACCAGCAGTAGCCGTCGATGGGCACGCCCCGGGAGGCGGCGATCTCGCACTGCTCCAGGGTGTGCTTGAACCAGCTGGCCCGGTCGGACACGAAGCCGCGGATGTTGGTCTCGCCGAGCATGCAGGGCAGGCGGTATCGCTCCCAGTACTCGACGATCAGGTCGGCCAGCGGGTCTGGTGTCGGTGAGGAGTTCACCCCCTTCTCCCAGGCCAGAAACTGCCACTGGGAGTGGGCATAGTAGTCGAGCCCGAGGACGTCGATGTGGCCCGGTTCGATGCCCAGGACATCCTCCCCGCCGCCGGCGACGACCTGGCGGACAAAGGGGCGATCACGTTCGAGAGGCCGGCCCAGGAAGAGGTCTTGGAGGAAGAAGCGGCGATCGTTGGCCAGGGCCATGTATGCCTCGCCGGCGGGGTCACCAGCGCTGTGCCGCTCGCAGGTGTCCACGTAGACGTGGCGGGCCTGGGGAAGCACGGAACGGTATAGGCGGCTGCCCGCCGTGAGCGTGGGAAAGACGTTACGCACCAGTCGCAGGAAGTTGTCCATGCCCGACAGGCGGGGCGGGAAGATCCCCTCGTGGCCGCAGAGGAAGAGGGTGGTGAATGGCTCGTTGAAGAGCGTGTACTCCTCGATCCACGGGTAGCGCCTGGCGAACTCCTCGAGGAAGCGCAGGTAGGCGACTCCGAACCGGGGGTCGGCGAAGCCGCCGGTCAGCCAGCGTGGGTAACTGGTGTGGTGGAGGAGATCGACCGTCGGTCGGAGCCCCTGGCGGCGCATGTGGTCCAGAACCGCATCGGTGGCCGCCCAGTCCAGCCGCCCCTCCTCCTGCTCGATGCGATGCCAGCGAATGGGATAGCGGAGCCGACTCACCGAACAGGAACGGAGCAGCTCCAGGTCCTCGGCCCAGCGCCGGTCGTGCTGGTTGGACTCGGAGACGTCGACGTCGTGCTCGGGCTGATAGGTGGACTCAAAGGAGCCCAGCAGCTCGATCCGGCCCGTTCCCTCAGCCGGCGCCAAGACCGGCTGCCTCCGCCTCCGGGAGACAGGGACCGTCGCCTGCGCCGGTTTCCTCGACCACCGCGGCGATGGCGGCGACGATGTCCTGGGTCAGCTCCACGGTCGCGGCACCGATCCAGCCGTCGACCTGCTCCGGCCGGCGGGCGCCGACGATCGCACCGCTCACACCCGGAATCGCCAGCGTCCAGGCGATGGCCAGCTCCGGGAGGCTGCAGCCCAGCTGCTCGGCGAGGGGACGGAGACCGTCCACGAGCGCCAGATTCCGGGACAGCCGGGGCTCCTGAAAATCGGCGTCCGCCCGGCGCCAGTCACCGTCTTCGAGCGAGGACATCCGGTGGTGGGAGAAGCGGCCGCTGAGCAGACCGGAGCGCATCGGGCTGTAGCCGATGACGCCGCTCTGGTGGCGGCGCGCCCAGGGCAGCACCGAGGTCGCCGCCTCGCGGGCGATCAGGTTGAGGTGGGGTTGGACGGTGTCCACATGGCGCACCGCTTCGCAGCGCTCGAGGAGGTCGACGTCGAAGTTGCTGACGCCGATGTGGCGCACCACCCCGGCGTCCACCAGCTCCGCCATGGTCGCCCACGACTCCTCGATGGGGGTGCCATCATGGGACGGCCAGTGGATCTGCAGAAGGTCGATGCAGTCGACGCCCAGGCGGCTGAGGGAGTCGCTGCATTCCCGCCGGATGGAGCTCGGCGCCAGCACGTTGCGAACTGTCGTCGAGCCCTCGTCCCACACCAGCCCGCACTTGGTGAAGACCAGCGGTCGTGAGTCCGGTTCCATCCCGGCGATGGCGCGACCCACAACCGTCTCGGCGTGGCCCAGCCCGTAGGCGGCTGCGGTGTCGATCCAGGAGACACCCAGATCGAGGGCGTGGTGGATGGCGGCGACGGAATCCCGGTCATCCTGGTGGCCCCATCCTCCCTGCCAGTCGGCGCCTCCCATGGCCCAGGCGCCGATGCCGAGCCGGGTGATGTCGAGTCCGGTCCTGCCCAGCGGGGTGGTCGGGAGGCTCATGCGGACTGCTCCGCGTGCCGGGGTTTGCCGGACTCGAGGGCCGCGACCATCACCGCCTCCATCTGGCTCGCGATGGTGTCCCAGCGGTGTTGCTGCAGAAGCTCCTCACAGAGGGTGTCACGCGCCTCCAGGTCGTGGTCCAGCACGTGCTCGCAGGCGGCCGCGAATCCGGCGGCATCATCCTGAAGGTCGACCACGTGCCCGTAGTCGCTGACCACGTCGGGGATACGGGTGGAGACCACGGGGAGCCCCGCGGCGATGTACTCGAGGGTCTTGGTGGGGCTGATGAAGCGGGTTGCGTCGTTGAGCGCGAACGG
>JBHELP010000083.1:0-4709 GCA_046263035.1 Candidatus Dormibacteria bacterium
CCACCTCGGCCATGCGCCCTGAGCCGAGCCGGCCGCTGGCCTGACGCCCCTCGACCGGACCCACCATGGTGACGCCGCGACCGCTGAGGATCGCGACATTGGCCTGGGTGGCGGGATGCTCCCACATCGACGTCTCCATCGCCGGTGCGATGAGCATCGGAGCGCGGCAGGCCAGTGCGGTCGTCGTCACGGCGTCATCAGAGAATCCATGGGCCAGCCGGGCGATGAGGTTGGCGGTGGCCGCGATCACGACCTGAACGTCACACCACCCGGACAATGACAGGTGGGGCATCCCGTCGCCGGCATCCTCCGGGCCCGTGACAGGCCCGGCTCCAGGGCCGGTCCCGACATCTCCCCCCCAGAGGTCGGTGATCACTGTGTGACCACTCAGGCCCTGAAGCGTCAGCGGGGTGATGAAGCGCGTCGCGTTGGGCGTCATGACCACACGAACCTCGGCCCCGCCACGGCGCAGATCGGTGATGAGCGAGGCCGCCTTGAAGGCGGCCACACCACCGCCAACATGGATGCAGACCCGTCGCCCTGCCAGGGCCTCGACCATCAGCGCGCCGGCGACCCGCTCGATGCGCCCTGCCGGCGGGCGGCGATGAGGTACAGCAGCTCCCGCGCCGCACGATCGACGTCGTCGTTCACGATCCGGTGATCGTACCGCCCGGCCTCCGCCAGCTCGGCGGTGGCGCGACCGAGGCGCCGGTCGACCGCCTCCACGTCGTCGCTGTCCCGGGCCAGCAGGCGTCGTTGCAGCTCCTCGGTGGTCGGGGGTAGGAGGAAGACGAAGAGCCCCGCACCGGCAAAGCGCCGAGGGAGCTCCCCGGCGGCGAGGCGCGACCGCACCTGTGCCGCACCTTGCACGTCGATCTTCAGGGCTATGGCCTCGCCACGATCGACGGCGCCGGCGACCCGCGCCAGCGAGGTGCCATACAGATGGCCGTGCACCTGCGCCCATTCCAGTAGCTCCCCGCCTTCCGCCATGGCCTGAAACGCCGACTCGTCGACAAAGGAGTAGGAGGTGCCGTCAACCTCACCCTCCCGCGGGGGGCGGGTGGTGAAGGAGACGCTGTAACGCAGCCCCGGCTCCATGTCCATCGCCCGCCTCAGGACGGTGTCCTTGCCCACACCGCTGGGTCCGCTGAGGACGACCAGCAACCCGTCTCCGCCCACCCCCGGCCCCAGCGACCGGTCCTCCTTCGAGTTGCCGGCAGCGAGCGATGAGCCGGACGACATCACGTTCCGCCGCCACGCGCACTGGCGAGCATCTCCACCAGCACACCTGGAATTGCCGACTCGAAGACCCGGGTAGTGCCGTCATCGGGGTGGAGGAGACGCAGCCGCCGGGCATGAAGAGCGAGCCGGGGTGCCTCCCTGTCGGACCCCCGGCCGTAGAGGGAATCCCCCAGCACGGGATGGCCGATGTACGCGAGGTGGACGCGGATCTGATGGGTTCGCCCGGAGCGGAGGTCCACGTCCAGCCGCGTCGTGTCTGGGCAGCGTTCCATCACCGTGAAGTCCGTCACCGATTCACGCCCTCCGGAGACGACCGCCATCCTCTGGCGGTGTCGGGGGTCCCGGCGGATGGGCGCCTCGATGGTTCCCGTGTCCTCGGAGAAGCCGCCACGCACCAGTGCCCAGTATGTCCGACCCAGGCTCCGGTCGACGAGCTGCGCCGCCAGTGACCGATGCGCCGCCTCGGTCTTGGCGACCACCAGCAGGCCACTGGTGTCGCGGTCCAGCCGATGGACGATGCCGGGGCGCTCCGGTCCGCCCATCAACGACCAGGTCGTGCCTCGCTGACGAAGACCGTCGGCCAGGGTGGAGTCGGGGTGCCCGAGGGCGGGATGGACCACCATACCCGCGGGTTTGTCGATGACGGCGATGGAATCATCCTCATGGACCACGTCCAGGCTTACCGGCGGGCCCCCCACCGGTGCGGCCTGCGGAGGCTCCTCTGGCGGAGTCACCTGGACCAGGTCCGACGCCCGAACCCGGTGACCCGGCCGGGCGGGGCGGCCGTTGACGGTGACCAACCCACCCTCGATGAGGGTATGGGCGGCGGTTCGGGTGAGGCCCCTCTCGGCGGCCAGCCAGAGGTCCAGGCGGGCCTCCTCGGGTCGCGGCGCGGACGGGCTATCGGTCACCCTGCCTCCACCGTTTCCCGGTGCCGCCGGCCGGGGGTTCCGCGGAAGACGAAGAGCGCCGTGATGATGCCCAGCACGATGGCCATGTCGGCGATGTTGAACGTGGCATATTTGAAATTGATCACCGGCACCTGGGCGGGATCGATGAAATCGACCACGTAGCCCTGACGAAATCGGTCGACGGCGTTGGCCACGGCCCCTCCCAGGATGGCGCCCAGCAGCGACTGCCGGAAAAAGCCCACGTCGAGGCGGTGGCCGAGCACCAGGATGTACGCCGTGACGACGATGGCGACGACAAGGAAGAGGCCCTGGAGGTTGGGGAACAGGCCGAATGCGGCTCCCCGGTTCTCGACATGGCGGATGACCACCGGTCCCCCGTCGGGCACCTGCTCGCCAAGGCCGAGGTGGCTCACCACCAGCCACTTGCTCAGGTGGTCCAGCCCATAGACAGCCACCGCGGTGAGCAGCAGGACCGCCAGCGAGCGCGGCCGGAACCTTCTCCCTGGGCGGCTCAGCGCCGCACCCCCAGCCAGCATGGCCGGTCCGATATGGACCCCTCCCAGTCGGCATCGCACGCCCCGCGGCTTCGGAGCAGGGTGGTGGCCAGGGTCTCCGTCCTCAGATGGTCGGCATGAGCATCGACGGCGCGTCCCAGGTCGCCTGGGGCCTCGATGAGCAGGGTGATGCGGTCCTCCAGCGAATAGCCCGCCCGTTTGCGGAGGTCGTTCACCTTGCGGATGAGATCGCGCACCATGCCCTCCAGGCGAAGCTCGTCGGTGATGGCGGTGTCGAGAGTGATGCTCTCGTGACCACCGGTCTGCGCCCGATAGCGAACCGCCTTCACGTTGAGCTCCTCGGCAAGGATGGGTTCCAGCTCGCCCGCCAGCGGCTCGCCGGCGATGATCGCAGAGGCCAGCGGCTGACGAACCTTGATCCTGGCGACCTCCCGCGCGGCGAGCCCTTCCTCCACCAGACGGCGCAGGCGATCCATGTCGGCGAGGATGTCGGGATCACGCATCCTGCCGTCCACGGTGGGGTAATCCGCGAGGTGAACCGAATCAGGTGACACGCCCGCAGGGGCTCGGTCGCCTTCGTGACCGTTGAGGTTTCGATACATCCGCTCCGAGACGAATGGCATGAAGGGGGCGATCAGGCGGGAGAGGGTCTCCAGCGCCGTGTGCAGAGTGGCGTAGGCAGACAGCTTGTCGCCGTCTCCACCCTCCTCGATGCCCTTCCAGAAGCGACGCCGCGAGCGTCGCACATACCACCTGGAGAGATCGTCCACGAAGAGCTCGATGGCGCGGCACGCCGTCGTCGCGTCATGGCGGTCCAGGGACCGGCGGGCACCGTCCACGGTCTCGGCGAGACGGGCAAGGCACCACCGATCCAGAGCAGGCCGTTCGAGGATGCCGGGCACCGGGCGGCCGGGATCGAAATCGTCGATGAGGGCGTAGGTGATGTAGAAGGAGTACGTGTTCCAGAGTGTCAGCATGAAGCGCCTCACCACGTCGGCGATCAGCTCGGGACCTACCCTGTACTCGGCCCCCGCGGTGACCGCGCTGTAGAAGTACCAGCGCGTGGCATCAGCGCCGAACTCGTCGAAGATGGCATTGGGATCGATGACGTTGCCACGACTCTTCGACATCTTCTTGCCCTTCTCGTCGAGAACCAGACCGAGACAGATGACATTTCTGTAGGCGGGGGCATCGAAGAGCAGCGTGCTGATGGCCAGCAGGGAGAAGAACCACCCCCGGGTCTGGTCCATCGCCTCGCAGATGAAGTCGGCGGGATGGCGGGACTCGAAGAGCTCGCGCTTCTCGAAGGGATAGTGCCATTGCGCGAAGGGCATGGCGCCGCTGTCGTACCAGGCGTCGATGACGTCGGGTACGCGGTGCATGGTGCCCCCGCAACCAGCACAGTCGAGGGTCACGGCGTCGATGTGAGGCTTGTGAAGATCATCATCGGCGGTCATGCCCAGCTCCGCGGCGCTTCCCACGCAGCGGCGGGTGTCGCAGGATTCGCAGATCCAGATCGGCAGCGGCGTACCCCAGTACCGGCTACGGGAGAGATTCCAGTCGACAAGTCCCTCGAGCCAACGTCCCATTCGACCGTCGCGGATGTACTCGGGCTGCCAGGCCACCGAGCGGTTGTGCTCGATGAGCCGGTCCCGCACGCTGGTGGTGCTGATGAACCAGGAGTCCAGCGCGTAATACAGGAGTGGCGTCTCGCAGCGCCAGCAGAAGGGATACGTGTGCCGGATCACCGACTCCCGGTAGAGGTTTCCCTGCTCGCGCAGGTCGGCGATGATCCGAGCGTCCGCCTCCTTGGCGAAGACCCCCCGGTAGCGCGTCTGGCCCTCCAGGAAGCGGCCATCCAGGCCGACCACGTGGCGGACGGCGACGCCATGCCGGCGGCACAGCTCCAGATCGGCGACACCGTAGGCGGCGGCGGTGTGAACGATGCCGGTCCCCTCGCTCATGCTGACCAGCTCGGGAGCCTCCAGAACCACGAAAGCCCGGCCCTCGGGCAGGAGATCCGTAAACAACGGCTCGTAGG
>JBHELP010000084.1:0-8399 GCA_046263035.1 Candidatus Dormibacteria bacterium
CCTCGCCACGGGCAGTGCCGGCAGCGCCGCCGGGGACGCCGCCTCGTCAGTCACGACCACAGCTTGCGCGTTGGGCGCGCCCGGATGCCCGCGGCGCGAACGCGCCGATCAGCGACGATACGGCCATGAGCCGGCTGGGAACCGAGCCCGTCACCGTCCGCCGGGATGGGCCGGTGTTCGTCCTCACCATCGATCATCCGCCGGTCAACGCCATCAGCCGGTCGGTTGTCGCCGCGTTGGGCCGCGGCCTGACTGAGGCGGTCGAGGCCCCGGAGTGTCGAGCGCTGCTACTCACGGCGGAGGGGCCGACCTACTTCTCCGCCGGCGCCGACCTCAATGAGCTTGCCGGCGAGGGCGAGGACCTGCGGTCGGAGGGCCTGCAGCTCATCCGCTCCCTCGAGGAGGCGCCGCTGCCGATCATCGCCGCCATCAACGGCATCGCCTATGGCGGCGGCTGCGAGCTCGCCCTCGCCGCCGACATGAGGATAGCCTCCCGGTCGGCCAGGTTCGCCCAGCCTGAGATCAACCTGGGGCTGGTCCCCGGTTGGGGAGGGAGTCAGCGCCTGCCGCGGCTCATCGGTCCCTCGGCGGCGCTGCCGATGCTGCTCACCGGCGAACCGGTGGACGCCGAAGCAGCCCTGCGGTGCGGGCTCGTATCCGAGGTCGTCGAAGCCGCTGAGCTGCCTGCCGCCGCCGGCCGCCTTGCCGCCCGCCTGGCCGGCAAGGCGCCGCTGGCCCTTGCGGCCATGAAGCGAGCGGTTCGCCACGGCCTGGAATGTCCGCTGGAGGAGGGGCTCGCCGTCGAGGAGGGCGAGCTCCGATCTCTGCTCGGCACTGAGGACGTTGCCGAGGGCGTGATGGCATTCCTGGAAAAGCGGGCTCCCCGCTGGTCGGGTCGTTGAGCCGTAGACTCGGCCCGGCCCCCCGGCTCGAACCTGAAGCAAACACTGAGGATCTGTGCCATGTCGAACGAGAAGCACCGCGGCGCCCCCAAGAAGAATGTCAAGAAGCCCAGCGCCGCCAAGAAGGCGAAGGAGAGCAAGAAGCAGGCGGCGCTGTCGCCACAGGGTGGGGCCGTCCCGGCCGCCCCCTGAGCCGGGCGTGACCCGGCGGATCGGTACGCTGCGGTACGGCCCCTATCATCTGTGCCGCCGGACTTGACAGCAGGAGAGGATGCGGATGCCACCGCCTGAGACCAGAAGTGCCCTTCGCGGTTCATCGCGCACGGTCGCCCCCGCTGTCGAGGAGCGGCTGGCGGCGTCCATCTCGCGAATGCTGGATTCGAGCAACTGGCGCCTGGTCCTGTGGGACGGCCGGGCAACCGGTCCTGAGGACGGTGCCTTCACCCTGACCCTCCGATCACCACGGGCGCTGGACCGGCTGGTGGGGGCGCTTCCAGATCGCGGCTTCGGTCGTGCTTATGTCGCCGGAGAGCTCGACGTCGAGCCCATACGACCGTTCCTGGAGCATGTGGGGCCGCTGCGTCGGCGCCACCTGCTGGCGACCTGGCCGCAACTGGTCAGGACCGCCGTGGCGGTGGGCGCCAGGCCCCATGTGCAGCCGGCGGAGGCAGCGGAGGCCCGGCTGCGCGGGCGCCGCCACAGCCGCGAGCGTGACAGCGCGGCGGTTCGCCACCACTACGACGTCCCCGTAGACTTCTACCGGCTCTGGCTGGACTCCAGCCTCACCTACTCCTGCGCGTACTACGCCACCACCGAGGACACCCTGGAGGCCGCTCAGGCCGCCAAGCTCGACATCGTCTGCCGGAAGCTGCGTCTCCAGCCGGGCGAGCGCCTGCTCGACGTCGGTTGTGGATGGGGGAGTCTTCTCGCCCACTCCGCCCGGCACTACGGTGTTCATGCCAGCGGCATCACCCTCAGCCCGCCCCAGGCCGAGCAGGCGCGAGCAACCGCCCGTGAGCAGCAGCTGGAGGAACGCATCGATGCCCGGGTGGCCGATTACCGAGATCACCTGGGCGGCCCCTACGACGCCATCGCCAGCATCGGCATGGTGGAGCACGTTGGTGAGCGGAGGATGGACGAGTATGTCACCGCCCTCTATCGATCACTGCGCCCGGGCGGGCGGCTGCTCCTCCACGGCATCACCTCACCCGCCGATTCCGAATCGATGCGAGGATCCTTCGTCGACGCCTTCCATTTCCCGGACAGCGAGGTTCCCGAGGTGGGCAGCCTGATCAGCAGGTTGCACCGGGCCGGGTTCGAGGTGCGCGATGTCGAGAACCTTCGCGAGCACTACGCGCTGACCCTGGACGAGTGGTGCCGGCGGATGGAGGCGAGGCTCGAAGAGGTCACCGCCATCGCCGGTCCCCAGCGAACCCGGGTCTGGCGGCTGAGCATGACCGCCTCCTCCATGGCCTTCACCTCGGCGAGGCGGAGCCTCCATCAGATCCTGGCGGTTCGCAACGATGCCTCGGGACGGGCGCCCGTTCCGCTGCGGCGCGAAGACTGGTACGGGAGCGACTGACCGCTACTTCTTGGACGCCTGGTAGTACGGGTTGGTGCCCTGGGCGTGATCCGTGGTGTCGCGGACGTCGGTGATCTGGCTGAACTGCTCGAGGACGGCGCTGCGAACGCCCTGGGTCAGCGTCACGGAGGCCATCCCACAGCCCTGGCAGCCACCACCCATGTGCACGTAGGCCACACCATCGTCCACGTCCAGCAGGTCGATGTGGCCACCATGGGTCGCCACGGCAGGATTGATCGCCGAGTCGATGAACTCCTGGACCTGCTCGGCGAGCGGATCCTTCCAGAGTGGGTTCGGGTTGTCCACGCCGATGGCGCCGGTCAGCTCGTCGGCCACGAGGGTTATGCCCTCGAGGTTGGGGGCGCTGGCCGGCGGGATATGGAACCTGATGCCCTCCGGCCCCTCGATGACGAGGTCGTCGGCGACCTCCGCGCCCGGTGGGACGAGGGAGAGGTCGTAGGCGAACTTACCCCCCTCACGGCCGGTGATGGCGATCCTGACCCCGGCCTCGGGAAGGTTGTTGTTGGCCCGCACCTCGCCGATGCGGGTCAGCGCACGAGGGCTGACGTGGATCTGGGGCTTTTCCATGGCTGTCTCCTGGGGGCGTCTGCGCCGCTGGTGCCACTATCTTGCACCCTATGGCGCCGCGCGTGATGCTTGTGCTGCCAACTCACACCTATCGGGCCGCGCCCTTTCTGGAGGCCGCGGCACGTCTCGGCCTGGAGGTCGTCGTGGCCTCGAACGAGGCCTCGTCCCTGGCGGCGTTCATGCATGGCCGTCAGCTGACCCTGGACCTGGGACATCCTGAGCAGAGTGCGGCGGCGGCCGCCGAGCTCGCCCGTCACCATCCTCTTGCCGCGGTGGTGGGTGTCGACGAGACCTCTGTGCTCACCGCCGCCCATGTCGCCGCGGGATTGGGACTGCGCCACAACGCCGTCGCCGCTGTCGAGGCCACGCGGGACAAGGCCCGAATGCGCCGGCTCCTGGCCGCGGCCGCAGTCCCCCAGCCCGCCCACGTGGAGATCGCGGGTAGCCACGTGGCCGCGGCCGTGGCCACGGTCAGCGGCTCGGCACCTGCGCCGGTCGATGCTGCCGCCTCCGGCGACGGGAGGCCCGCCGTCGCAGTTGGGGAAGTTGCCATGACCGTTGAGCAGGCCGGCAGGGACGTCGGCTTCCCGTGTGTGGTCAAGCCGGTGAGCCTTTCCGGGAGCCGGGGCGTGATCCGCGCCGACGACGAGCCTGAGCTGCTCCTTGCCGCCCGTAGGGCCCGTGCCCTCTGCGGTGATGAGGCCGCGCCTCTGCTCGTCGAGGCCTTCGTCGGCGGTCCCGAGGTGGCCGTCGAGGGCCTGCTGACCGCCGGCCGGCTGGACGTCATAGCCGTCTTCGACAAGCCGGATCCGCTGGAGGGCCCGTATTTCGAGGAGACCCTGTATGTCCGGCCCTCGCGCCTGCCTCCCGATGGCCTTCAGGGGATCGGAGCGGTAACGGCGGAGGCCACCCGCGCGCTGGGCCTCACCGAGGGCCCCGTTCATGCCGAGCTTCGCCTCGGCGACCGTGGTCCGGTGGTCATCGAGGTCGCGGCACGCTCCATAGGCGGACTCTGCTCCCAAATACTCACCTTCGGCTCGGGGATCACGCTGGAGGAGGTGATCCTCCGCCACGCCGTGGGAGCGCCCATGCCCAGCCTGCGACCGGCCGGGACCGCGACCGGGGTCCTGATGATCCCCATCCCCGGCCGGGGGACGCTGCGATCGGTGACCGGCATCGACGAGGTCCGTTCCCTGCCAGGCCTGGACAGTGTCAGCATCACCATCCCACCCGGGGAGGAGGTGGTCCCGCTTCCGGAGGGGGACCGCTATCTCGGCTTTCTCTTCGCCTCCGGACCCACCCCCGAGGCCGTCGAGCGGGATCTGCGGGCCGCCCACTCCCGACTAACCATCACCATCGACCCCTGAGAGCGCGGGCGGGGAGGGTGATCTCGGCCCTGATGGCCACCACGGCGCGTTATGCGCCTCGCGCCACGGCCATCGAGAATATCGCCACCAGGGCGATGGATATCTCAGCCGTCGTGGCCATCACCAGTCGCCGTCGCACCCCCCACCAGACGGGGTCCGCCCGACCCAGCTCACGGATGCTGAGAGCGCTACGTTCTCCGTCCAGCGCCACCGTGCTCTCCAACTCGGTGAACCGTCTGGTCAGAGGGGCCAGCACCGACAGTCCGAGGGCTATGAGCAGCAGGGCGCAGAGCAGGCCAACCCCGATTCCCTGTCCCCATCGCGTGGAGAGGATGGCCCATCCCTGGTCGAGCCGGTGCTGCAGGGCTGCCTGAATTCCTCCGCTGAGGATCACCGTGGTCGCGGCGACGGTCTCCCATGGGGCGATGCGCGCTGCCAGCGCCCGCATGATGGGCGCCCTCACCTGCCCGGGACAGCGGTCGATGGCGGGGAATACGACGATGGCGAGGACCAGCGATGCGCCCACCCAGGCGATGCCGGCCAGGTAATGAACGAAGCGAACTGCGGTGAGCGTGCTCACGCCCGGGGAAGGTGGCGGCGTTCCTGGATTCCGGGTGGGCGCGACTTTGCGGCCTCGATGAGCTGGGCCGCCTCCAGCAGCCCACCGCTGCGCCCCTGACTCTGATGTACGGCGGGGACTATCACGCGAACGATGATTATCTGAATCGCGGCGGCGATGGGCACCGCCAGCAGCGCCCCGGTCAGACCCGCCAGGGCACCTCCGATCAGCAGGGACAGGACCACGGCGAAGGCGGGCAATGCCAGCACCCGGTTCATCACCAGCGGGACGATGGTGTTGCCGTCGACGAGCATGATCACGGTGAATACGGCGGCCACGATCAGCGGGTAGAGGGACCCGACGGTGAAGCCGAGCAACACGGCGGGAACCGAACCCACGAAGGGACCCACCAGGGGGATGACGCTGGTCAGCCCCACGAAGATGCCCAGCAACACCGGGCTGGGCAACCCCAGGAAGACGCACGCCACCCCGGACATGACGCCGACGGCCACGGCGTTGATGGCGACGGCACGCAGGTAGCCACCCATGCGAAAGCCCATGTCACGGAGGACATCGGCAACCAGCGGCTCATAGCGGGTGGGGAAGAGGTCGATGAAGAAGAGCTTGAGCCGGTCGCTGGTGGTCAACCACAGAAAGCCGAGCACCAGCACCACCACGAAGTTGATCAGGAAGTTGACGATGTACACGCTGACGGCCAGCAGGACGTCCTTGGCGGTGTTGAGAGTGTTGGATATCTGGCCGCTGAGGTCGCTGCGGAGATGGAGTTGCGACTGGAGGTCGTTGACACGCTCGCCGACATCGCGCTGATAGGCGGGCACGTTGGCCGCCAGCGACTGAGCCTCGGTGACGATCGGCCTCACCAGCAAGGCGATGAGGATTGCCGTGATGGCGATGAGCAGCACGAAGACGATGAGGATGGCCACCACCCGGGGCATCCGGTAGCGCTGCAACCGGTACACCAGCGGTCTGATCCCCTCGGCGAAGACCACGGCGACGAGGAGCAGGAGAATGATGTCCACGAGCCGCGCCAGGGTGGCCAGGACGGCCAGCAGGATGAGGACAAGGACGGCGGCCTCCACGAGGATCCTCACCGTCACCGCCGGCGCCCCGCCAGGCCCTGTGACGGGGACTGAGGGGTGAGGAAGGCCGGCCATCGGGCCGCCGCCGGAGGGCGGCCGCGACGCCGTGATGCGCAACCTCGTCAGCCGCGGAAACCGGTTGCGGGGCATGGCCGCCAGGACATTACATCACCCACCTGGGCGTAGCCGCCGGTGCAGGCGTGTCGGTCACGCGGCTGTGGCCGCGGTCAGTGGTGTATCGCCCGGCCAGTGCCCGATGCATCAGTGTCGGCGACCCGGCTGTGGCCGCCGGTCAGCCGTGTATCACCCGGCCAGTGCCCGATGCAGGCGCCGCAGCGGCCCCGGCGCCCACCAGTTCCACGAGCCCAGGAGCGCCATCAGCGCCGGGACCAGCAGTGCCCGGACAACCGTGGCGTCGAGGATGACGGCGATGGCGATGCCGACGCCCACCTCCTTGATGAATATGATGCTGGAGGTTGCGAAGGCACCGACGGCCACGCAGAAGAGCAGCGCGGCGGCGGTGATGACCCTACCCGTCCGCTCGAGGCCGTGTGCCACCGAGTCCCGGTTGTCGAGGCCCTGATCGTGGGCCTCCCTGATGCGCAGGAGCAGGGAGACGCCGTAGTCGGTGGAGAGGCCGAAGGCGATGGCGAAGAGGAGTACGGGCTGGCTCGACTCCAGTGCCCCCTGGCCGGTGTAGCCGAGCAGGCCCTCGAGACGGCCGTCCTGGAAGATGAGCACGAGGGCGCCGAAGGTGGCACTCAGCGAGAGCGCGTTCATGAGCACCGACTTGAGGGGCAGGATCACCGATCCTGTGGCGGCGAAGAGCACCAGCAGGGTTGACAGGGCGACGATGGCGAAGGCGATGGGCAGATGCGCCCCCAGGCTGGATTGGAGGTCGACAAAGGCGGCCGTCTCGCCGCCCACCAGCACCGGGAAGGGGGCGGCCAGGGATCGAATTGCCTCCACGGCGTGGCGGCTTGTGTCCGACAGGGGACCGGTGGCGGTGATGGCGTCGACCTGCCAGGTGGTGGCGGCAACCGGCCGGGGCGGCAGCACCTCGCGAATACCCGGTGTCCCAACCACCCTTCGCACATGGCGGGCCACGGTGGCGGCTCCCTCGGTGGTGCGAGGGGCCTCGATGAGCAGCCGGACCGGAGTGGTCCGATAGGGGGCGAAATCGCTGCGGAGGTGGCTGTCCACCTGCCGCCCGGAGGCGCTCGACGGCAGCACGGTGGCGTCCACCGTTGTGAACTTAATGCCGAGAGATGGGATGCCCAGGGCCAGCAGGGCGCCCGCGGTCAGCGCGGCGACCACGCCCGGGTGGCGCATGACCACCGCGGCCAGCCGGTACCAGGCCGTGGTGGTGGAGGGCCTCTCAGAGCGGCGGCGCCGCACCGGCCAGGAATCGACACGTGGTCCGAGCAGGGCGAGGACGGCGGGCAGGACCACGAGGGCGACGGCCGCTCCGGTGAGGGTGACGATGACCCCTCCCACACCCATCGAATAGAGGAATCGGAAGGGAAAGACCAGAAGCGATGCCATCGCCGCCGCCACGGTGATGGAGCTGACCAGCACGGTGCGCCCCGCCGTGCTCAGGGTGGTCTGCAGAGCCGCAGCGCCGTGACCGCGCTCGGCGGCCTCCTCGCGGTACCGGGACACCATCAGCAGGCTGTAGTCGATGGCAAGCCCCAGGCCCAGGCCGGTGACGATGTTGAGGGCGAAGATGGACAGATCGGTGACCTGGTCAACCGCCCGCAGGCCCAGGAAGGTCAGGATGATCGTGAGGCCCCCGACAAGAAGGGGGAGGAGGGCGGCGACGACTCCGCGAAAGATGACCAGCGACAGGAGGAAGAGGATGGGGAACGCCAGCGCCTCGGCACGCGCCAGGTCCGCTGCCACCTGATGCTCGACCTGCTCCTCGGCAATGATGTATCCCCCCAGGGTGACGTGGGGGTCGCCGGCCAGGGCCGCCCCGAGCCGGCGCCCCGTGGCCCTCTGCTCCTCGAGGGAGACGGCGCGGAGTGCGGCAACGATGTAGGTGCTCCGATGGTCACGCGAGATCAGGCTCCGATCCCCGGTCGTGAAGAGATCGAGGACCGTCCCCATCGCGGGATCACGACGCAGCTTCGCGGCCACCGATGTGACCTCCGCCATCCCCGGTGGCGAGGTGACTCCGCCGTCGACGTGGACCAGGGCGACGATCGTCCGGTTGAGGTCGATCCCACTCGCCTCGCGGAGACGCTCGGCGGCGCGGGCACTCTCCGACGCCGGGTCCTCGAAGCCTCCGCCCTTGAGCAG
>JBHELP010000085.1:0-15443 GCA_046263035.1 Candidatus Dormibacteria bacterium
AACATCCAGAACGACGGGACGTTCTCGGTGGTGCCTAGGATGCACGGCGGAGTGACCAACGCGGCAGAGCTGCGCAGGATCGCCGACGTGGCCGAGCGCTACGAGGTGCCCATGATCAAGGTCACCGGTGGTCAGCGCCTCGACCTGCTGGGGGTGCGCAAGCAGGACCTTCCGGCCATCTGGCGCGAGCTGGGCATGCCCTCGGGGCATGCCTATGCCAAGGCGGTGCGGACCGTGAAGACGTGTGTGGGCAGTGACTACTGCAGGTTCGGGGTCGGCGACTCGACCGCCCTGGGCATCGCGCTGGAGCGGGTCCTCACCGGCCTCTACACACCTCACAAGCTCAAGGCGGGCGTGACCGGATGCCCGCGGAACTGCGCCGAGATCACCGTCAAGGACCTTGGCATCATGGCCATCGCCACCGGGTGGGAGGTCTACGTCGGCGGGGCGGCGGGCATGACCGTGCGCCGGGCCGACCTCCTCACCACGGTGACCACCGCGGATGAGGCTCTCCGCCATGCCATCCTCTTCGTGCAGCACTATCGCGAGGAGGCGGACTACCTTGAGCGGACCTACCACTACCTGGAGCGGGTGGGCCTGGACGTGGTGAAGGAAGCAACCGTGAACGCGCCGGCGGAAGGTCAGGAGGGACTGCTGGAGCGCTTCTGGCGGGCCAGGTCGCGGGTCAGGGAGCCGTGGTCGGAGGGCGAGGACCCGCGCACGCCCCTCCAGTTCGGCTCACCTCCTCCGGCCGACCCGTTGCCGGCCGGCAACGGGGCACATCGACCGGATGTCCGCGGAGATCGACCCGTGGACGCGTGGGGCCGTGGCCATGAGCTGCTCGCCGCCCTGCCCGTCAGCGTCGCCGGGAGATGAGCAAGCCGCCGTCGCCAGGGAGCGCTGCACCCCGGAGCGTGGGCTCATGACCGGCATTGCCGCGAGCTCCAGTACTTCCGGCGGCCGCATCTGCGCCCTGGCCGATCTGCCCGAGCGAGAGGGTAGAGCGGTGGTTGTCGACGGCGAGGAGATCGCGGTCTTCCGGTGCGCTGACGGTGTCCGGGCCATCTCCAATGCCTGTCCACACGCCGGCGGCCCCCTGGCCGATGGGATCGTCGCCGGCGACACCGTCACCTGCCCGCTGCACGGCCGGGTTGTTGACCTGCGCAGTGGCGCCGTCACCGATTGCGATGAGACCGTCCGCGTCCACGATGTGGTGATCGAGGGCGGGGTCATCCTCCTCGCCGACGGCGGGAGGTGACCGCCGGCTACCAGGAGGACGCAGTGCCGGCGACCCAGGGTGGGCTGGGTCGTCTCGAGGGCCGGACCATCGCCATCATGCAGACCCGGCACCGCAAGGTCCTCAGCCAGCTGATCATCCGTGCCGGTGGCGTGGCCGTCTCGGCACCATGCCTGCGGGAGGTTCGCGTCGATGAGGATGAGCCCCTCCGCCAGGCGCTCCAGCGGGTCGCGGCCCGACCGCTTGATCTCGCCGTCTTCCAGACCGGCGTGGGTGCCACGGCACTTCTCGACCGAGCTCGGGAGATGGACCTAGGCCACATTCTCGGCGAGCGCCTGGCCGCGGCCACGGTCGTTGCCCGGGGGCCCAAGCCGCTCTCAGCCCTGTTGAAGCGGGGCGTCCGCGTCGACCTTCGGACCCGTGAGCCCCACACCACCGACGAGGTGCTCGCCCTCCTGGGGCCGGTACTCGGTGACGACGGGCTGGAGGGGTACAGTGTGCTGCTGCAGCACTATGGCGCTCCCAATCGCACGTTGCTCGATTTTGTCGCCGGGCGCGGGGCGGATGTCATCGAGGCCTTCACCTACGCCTGGGCCCTCCCAGAGAACCTTGAGCCCGTCTACCGCTGCCTGCACATGCTGGAGCAGGGCGGTCTCGACGCCGTCGCCTTCACCAGCGCCGCTCAGGTGGAGAACCTCTACCTGATCGCCGAGCAGGCCGGTGTCGCCGCGCAGCTCACCGGCTGGCTCCGCGAGCGCACGACGCTGGCCGCCGTCGGCCCCGCCACAG
This sequence comes from Candidatus Dormibacteria bacterium, assembly GCA_046263035.1. Lineage (GTDB taxonomy): Bacteria > Chloroflexota > Dormibacteria > Aeolococcales > Aeolococcaceae > JBHELP01. The sequence goes on from JBHELP010000085.1 coordinate 2,027, forward strand.
CCCAGGCCCTGGCCGATCGAGGCCTGCCGGTGGCGATCCAGCCCGTGCACCCCAAGATGGTGCCCCTCGTCGATGCGCTGGTGGCTCATCTCTCGGGCGCCACCGGCGGCTGAGCATGACCTATCCGGTCAGCCTCAACGTCGCCGGCCGCCGCTGCGTGGTCGTCGGTGGTGAGGAGCTCGCCCTGGGGCGGGTGCGAGACCTCCTCGACGAGGGGGCGGTCATCGTTCTGGTGGCGCCGAGGGCGGTCGCCGATGTCGCCGGGCTGGCCGCATCCGGCGACATCACGTGGGAACGTCGGCGCTTCCAGTCGGGAGATCTGTCCGGCGCCCTCCTGGCCATCGACACCACCGGTGACGAGGATGTCAACGCCGCCGTCTGGGAGGAGGGAAACCGGCTCGGCGTGCTGGTCAACGTTGTCGACCGCCCCGAGCGGTGCCACTTCTTCGCCCCCGCCGTCGTACGGCGCGGGGCGCTGACGCTGGCCGTCTCCACCTCCGGGGAGAGCCCCTTCCTCGCGGGGGCCATCCGGGCGCGCCTGGAGCGGACCTACGGCGTCGAGTGGGGCGCCTTCGTCTCCCTGGTGGGGCGGGTGAGGCGACGGCTTCGCACGGCCGGCACCGGTCCTGAGCACCAACTCCATGTCTACCGGCGCCTGATGGCCTCCGAGGTGCGGGCCATGCTCCGCGACGGGCGCGAGAGCGCTGCGGAGTTCGAGGCGGGGGCGATGGCCGCGGACCCCGGGCGGCCGCGGGCCGGCCGGGTCGCACTGGTGGGCGCCGGGCCCGGAGACCCCGGCCTGCTCACCATCGCCGGGCGTGAGCTTCTCAGCGCCGCCGACGTGGTGTTTCATGATGCCCTGGTGGAGCCCGCCACCCTGGGCCTGTGCGGTCCCGGCGCGGAGCTGGTCGATGTCGGCAAGCGGGGTGGCCGGTCGAGCCCGGATCAGGAGGGCATCAGCGCTCGGATGGTGGAGGCGGCGCGCGCCGGCCTGGAGGTGGTGCGGCTCAAGGGTGGTGACCCGTTCATGTTCGGCCGCGGCGGAGAGGAGCTTGCAGCGCTGACGGCGGCCGGCCTGGAGGTCGCCGTGATCCCCGGGGTGAGCGCCGCCCTGGCGGCGCCCGCCGCCGCAGGGATACCCCTCACCCTGAGGGGAACGGCAGCGTCGGTGGCCTTCGTCACCGCCCGTGGCCGTGACGCCGAGACGGACCTGGCGGGGATCCAGGCGGTGGCTCGAACTGTGGACACGCTGGTCGTGCTCATGCCCCTCAGCGACATCGACGGCCTGGCTGCCGCCATCGCCGAGGCGGTCGGCGGGGAGCGTCCCGCAGCTCTGATCTCCAGGGCCACGACCCGCCAGGAACATGTGATCCGCGCCTCCGTCGGGGGTATTGCGGCGGTCGCGCGCCGGGAGGAGGCCTGCGCCCCCGCCACCCTCGTCGTCGGCGAGGTGGCCCGGGCGGCGAGGGCCCCGCAGAGAAGCGTCCGCGCTCCCACGCGCCCGTGATGTACGTTCAACTCCATGTGCGCCATGCGCGTGGATCGCCGGGCCGAGGCTCGCCCGCCCGCGTCGAGTGCGGCCGAGGCTCACCCCGCGTGGGTCGCGGGCCGCAGGCCCACCCGCGCCCGTGGATAGCCGGGCCGACGCTCATCGGCGCAGGCCGGCGGCCTCGATGCCGGGCTCAGCGGTGAGCAGCGGAGTGTTCGACGCCCGGGTCGCCGAGCAGTGCCAGGGCGTGGGGCAGCGCGGGCCATACCGCATCCAGACAGTCGGAGACCGCGCCGCGGCTGCCCGGGAGCGCCAGCACCAGGCAGCGGTCCCGAACCCCGGCCAGCTGGCGGGAGAGCATGGCGTGAGGGGTGGAGGTCATACCGCGACTCCGCATCACCTCGGCCATTCCGGGCACCTCGTAATCGAGCAGGCCGTCGAGCGCCTGCGGGGTGACGTCACGATGTCCCAGCCCTGTGCCCCCGGTGAGCACGACGAGATCGGCGATCGCCGCCGCCGAGCGTACGGCGTCGCGGATCTCGACCACCTCGTCCGGGACGGTGACCCGCGCGGCCTGGTCGGCCGGCAACGCGGCGCAGCGGTCGGCGATCAGTTCGCCGCTCTCATCCCGCTGCTCACCGCGGGCACACCGGTCGCTCACGGTGATGACCGCGAAGCGGATCGGTCCGGCCTCGGCACCCCGGTGGCCCGCCATCCGATCGCCTATCTCGATGGTTGTGGGAGCGTCACGGCGGCGGCATGGTAGTCGCCCCGTCCAGGCCGTCGCGCCGCTGTGGCACCCCTCCGATCGGATGCTGACCGCAATGGAGAGCGTTGCCGGGGCCCAGCACCGTATCCTCCGCGGGCTGACCACCACGGGCGTGGAGACGGTGCTCCTAGGCGCTGCGCTCGGGCGTGTCCTGGCGGGCCCGGTGATGAGCGCGCGCACCATCCCCGGCTTCGACAATTCCGCCATGGACGGCTATGCCGTGAGATCCGCCGACGTGTCGGGGGCGTCACCGGGGCGGCCGGCGGAGCTGACGGTGATTGGGGAGTCCCGTGCCGGCACCTCGCCGCTGGGCTCGGTCGCGGCCGGCACGGCGATGCGCATCATGACCGGAGCTCCGCTGCCCGAAGGCGCCGACGCCGTGGTTCGCCATGAGGACACCGATGATGGCAGGGTGCGGGTCCGGGTGAGGCGATCGGTGGCCTCCGGTCACGATGTCCGCCGGGCGGGGGAGGACATGCGGCCCGGTGATCGGGTCATGGACGCGGGCCGGCTGCTGCGCAGTCATGACCTGGCCGCCTGTGCGGCCCTCGGAAGGGTGGAGATGGAGGTTCATCGCCGGCCGCGGGTGGCGGTGCTGAGCACCGGCGACGAGCTGGTCGAGCCGGACCAGGAGCCAGGGTCCGGGCAGATCGTCGACAGCAACGGGGTGGCGATTGCCGCCGCTGTCGAGGAAGCCGGCGGTGTGCCGGTCCGGCTGGGCATAGCCCGGGACACCGTCACCGAGCTCCGGCAGCGACTCCTCGATGCCGCAGCGTGCGACCTCATAGTCAGCACTGCCGGAGTCAGCGTGGGCGACCATGATCACGTCCGCGATGCCGTCGCCCAGTTGGGTGCCATCGATCTCTGGCGCGTCGCCATGAGGCCCGGAAAGCCCCTCGCCGTCGGACACGTGCGCGGCACGCCCTTTTTGGGGTTGCCCGGCAACCCGGTGAGCAGCCAGGTAACCTTCGAGCTCTTCGCCCGTCCGGCGATCCGGGCGCTTCAGGGTGCGACCGAGGTGCATCGCCGCAGGTGGCGCGCGCGCGCCCTGGAGGCCATGGCCGCACCGGAGGGCCTGGAGACCTTCGGGCGAGGGGCGCTCCGGCCGGCCGCCGGTGACGACGGGATGCCCGGTGTCACCCTGACCGGCCCCCAGGGGTCCGGGGTGATGCGCTCGCTGGTGCGCGCCGATTGCCTGGTCTGCCTGCCGCGAGAGGGCACCGGCGTGGCCGCGGCGGAGACCGTCGAGGTGCTGCCGCTTGGCTGAGAGCTGGCCCCAGCGGTACGCTGCCGCCCTCCAGGCGCGCGCCGGTGTCCACTTCGCGGAGGCCGCAGTCAGCCCCGCGGTGATGGTCCGGCTGCTCGACCTGGCTCGGAACGTCGCCCACGGGACGGAACGGCGCAACGCTCCCCTGGCCACCTACCTGGCCGGCCAGTATGTGGCCCTGCGCATGGCCCAGGGCTGCGACCCCTCGCTGGCGGTGGCCGAGGCGGTGGGCGTGGCCGAGGGTGTGAGCTCCGCTCCGCCCCCGGCCACCTTCTGAGCTCGCCGCCCTCACGTGGCGACAGGACTGTGCGGAATCGTCCTCTGCGGCGGTGAGAGCCGGCGGATGGGCCGCGACAAGGCCCTGCTCCGGCTGGGTGGGGGGGACGGCCGGCCGATGGTCATGGCCGTTGCCGACCGGCTGAGAACCGTGGCGGATCCGGTGCTCCTCGCCTCGGGGCGTCCGGGCCGGCTGGGTGCCTCGGACTACGCCGAGGTGGCCGACGATGGCGGCGCGGGCCCGCTCGCAGGTGTCGCGGCCGGGCTTAGGGCATCGCCCCACGAGCTGGCCGCCGTGGTGGCGGTTGACATGCCCGCGATCAGCCCGGCGGTGCTCAAGCTGCTCAGCGGCCTGTGGACCGGGGAGGACGCGGTGGTGCCGCTGGTCTGCGATCTGCCGGAGCCGCTGCACGCTGTCTACGCACGTCGCGCCCTGCCCCGGTTGCGGGCGGCGCTGGACCGGGGTTCCCTGGCCATGCACGGCGTCCTCGCCGAGCTGGTTGTGTGCTGGGCGGGGGAGGATGACTGGCGGGCGGCCGACGCCGAGGGCGGCTTCGCCGCCAACCTCAACTCGCCCTCGGACCTGGCGGCGTGGCGTTCGGGGCAGCGGCGGGCAGGACGGCAGCCCTGATCTCCTCGGGCGAGAGATCGTCCTGCCAGGCACGGGCCACCCGTACGACCGCTGCCTCGGGCCCCCCGGCCTCGACGCCCAGCGCCTGACCGCCCGCGAGCCGCCAGACGACGCTCAGTCCGGTGCCGCTGTCGTTCATCCGGAGCTGCCGGATCCCCTGCTCCTCGTCACCCTCCTCCGGCGCCGGGTCACCCCCCCTGAAGGTAACGGCGTCGGCACCGGAGGGCTCCAGCCGGGCGTGGGCCAGCCCCCGTGGCCCGGCCGCGCCTGCCGCCACCAGTGCCTGGGCGAGCCGCTGGGGATCGGTCGTCACCTGGAGACCATGAGTGGTGATCGCGCCCGCCCCGGCGGCATAGGCGCCATCACGCCCGGCGATGTGTCCGGCGGCATCGACCACCACCGGGAGCGACATCGCCTGTGACGTCAGCCAGCCGAAACAACGGGCATCGCTGTCAAGGACCACGCACCAGGGCCGGTCGGAGGGCGGTGCCGTCTCCCAGCCGGCCACCGCGATGCCCGGGACGCCGGCCGCGGTCAGCGCGGTGGCCAGTGGCGGGGCTGCCGGGCCACCGATCACCAGCAGCCGGTCGAGGTGGGAGCGGGCCGGTTGAAGGCGGACGGCCACGTGCTTCAGCTCCGGCTGGAGGGACCGGGGATCGAGTGCCGCCGGGGTGAGCCGATTGATCCAGGCGCCGCGATCCCAGAGGGGCGAGTTGTGAAACGAGGCGGACACGGTTCCTCGCGGCACCGCCTCGGTGCAGCGGGCCCGACCCCGCCAGCTGCCGCGCCGCGAGCTGACCTCGACCGCCTCGCGGTCGGCCACCCCCGCATCGGCGGCGTCGTCGGGATGGACCTCCAGGAGTGGACCGGGATCGAGGCGTCGAAGCTCGGCCACCTTGCCCGTCTTGGTCAGGGTGTGCCAGGAGTGCGCTGTACGTGCGGTGGTGAGCCGCAGCGGGTAGGCATCGCTTGGCGGTTCCGCCGGGGGCACGTGCGGGGTGGCGGTGAAGAGCGCCCGGCCGCTGGGAGTGCCGAACACCCCGTCGGTGTAACGGCGGGGCTCACCGGGGGAATCACGGTCCCGGCACGGCCACTGCAGGGGGCCCTCGCGGCGCAGTCGCTCATGGCTGATTCCGCTCATGTCGCAGGTGCGTCCCCGGGTGAGGGCGGCATGCTCGTCGAACACATCGGCAGCGTCGTCGTAGGAGAAGTGGGCGCCATGACCGAGGTGCCGTCCCAACTCGGCGAAGATTCGCCAGTCGGGCAGGGCCTCCCCGGCCGGCGGCACCACCGCCTGGGCCAGGGCCACCCGCCGCTCCGATGAGGTGGCGGTGCCCGTCTTCTCCGCCCACCCCGCAGCCGGCAGCAGCACGTCGGCGAAGAGGCTGGTGTCGGTGGGGTGGAATAGCTCCTGGACGACGACAAGCTCGGCGCGATGCAGAGCGGCCTCGGCCCTGGCACCGTCGGGAAGCGAGGCGATCGGGTTGGTCCCGGCGATCCACACCGCCCGGACCCGACCGTCAAGCAGGGCGTCGACGAGCTCGACTGCGGTGAGACCGCGTTCTGGAGCGATCGGCCCCGAGCCCCAGAACTCGCGGACCTCGGCGCGGTCGCCGGCGTTGGCGAGACGTCGGTGCCCGGCCAGCTCCGTGGCCATGCCACCCACCTCGCGGCCGCCCATGGCGTTGGCCTGCCCGGTCAGCGAGAAGGGTCCCGTCCCAGGACGGCCGATCTGTCCCGTGGCCAGGTGCAGGTTGATGAGGGCCAGATTCTTGGACACCGCGGCGATCGACTGATTCAGCCCCTGGCACCACAGCGACATCGTGGCCCGGGCGCCGCCGAAGAGCCGGGCAGCCTCGCGGATGGCGGCCTCAGCCACCGCGCACTCGGCGGCGGCGCGCTGGGCCGGCCACTTCGCCGCCAGGGCCTCCACCGCGGCGAATCCGTCGGTGTGGCTGCGGATGTAGCCGGTGTCGGTCAGGCCCTCCATCAGGCATACGTTGAGCATCCCCAGCATCAGGGGCACGTCCGTGCCCGGCGTTACGGGCAGATGGAGGTCCGCCGCCGCCGCCGTCGGCGTCCGCCGCGGGTCGACGACGATCCAGCGGGCGCCCGTCCGGCGGCGGGCATCCAGCAGCCGGCCGAAGACTATGGGATGGGTCTCCGCGGCGTTGGAGCCCAGGAACACCAGGCAGGTGGCGTGCTCGCCATCGTCGTAGCACCCCGGCGGTGCGTCGCTGCCGAAGGCCAGCTTGTAGGCGGCGACCGCGGAGGCCATGCACAGGCGGGAGTTGGTGTCGACGTTGTTGGTCCCGAGGAAGCCCTTGACCAGCTTGTTGGCGACGTAGTAGTCCTCGGTCAGCAGCTGCCCGCTGAGATAGAAGGCGACGGCATCGCGGCCGTGCTCGGCCTGGATGGCGGTGAGCCGGCGGGCGCAGTCGGCCATGGCGTCGTCCCATCCAACCCTCTCCCAGGGCCGGCTCCTGTCGAGGCGGCCGTCCCCCAGCGGCGGCCGCCGCATGGGGTGGAGGAGCCGGTCGCCGGGGCGGACGGTGCCGGCCAGGCGCTGGCCCTTGGAGCAGAGACCGCCACGGTTGGTGGGATGCTCCGGATCGCCACGGACACCCGTGACCATCCCGCCCCGGCTCGTCGCCAGCACGCCACAGCCGACACCGCAATACGGGCAGACGGTGCGCGTCTCCTGCTGGGGCGCGAGTGGGATGGAGGCTGTCATGCGGGTCACCGGTGTGGGGGCGGGGAGCGATCCACCGATTGTGGCGGCCATGGGGCCTGGCGTCGTCGTGCTCCGTGCCCCAGTCGCGGGGTAGCCGGGTTGTGCCGCGGTGCGTGATAGCTCCACTATCATGAAAGTCATGCCCGCACTGGCGAAGCGAGTCCTCCACCGTCTGCTGGCCAGCTTTCCGGGTCGCGTCGGCCGTCGCTATTTGGAGGCCAAGGGGGGGACGTGGGCCCAGGTCGTGGCCTGGAACGCGCTCTTCGCATTCTTCCCCATGGTGTTGGTGGCCGTCACCCTGCTGGGGCTGCTGCTGCGCGACCCGGGCATCGCCTCCAGCATCGAGACCAAGGTGGCCGCCGCGGTGGGCGGCTCGCTGGAGGACCAGAAGGCCATCTTCGACGCCTTCCAGGCCTTCAAGAACCGCACCGGTGTGCTCGCCCTGGTGGCTTTCGCCGGCCTGGTCTGGAGCGGCTCGGCACTCATCGGGGCCTTTGACGAGGCGGTCAACTCGCTCTATCCCTGCAGCCCCCGGGACTTCCTCCGCCAGAAGCTGATGTCGGTGGGCATGATGCTGATCTTCACGGTGCTCACGGTGCCTCTGGTGCTCAGCTCCAGTCTGCTGGCCCTGCTCAGGGATGTTCCGGGCCTGCCGGATCTCCTCGCCTCGGAGCCGGTGGCATTCGTGCTCCAGGCGGTCCTCGGCGTCGTCGACGGAGCGCTGCTGTTTGGGGCCATCTACTACATCGTCCCCAACCGTCGCCAGCGGCTGCGACGGACACTTCCCGGCGCGTTGGTGGGGGGCGTGCTGCTGGAGGCGCTCACCCTTCTCTTCCCACTGTACTTCAGGGTCTCCGGCGGCTTCGCCACATACGGCAAGACCTTCGCCCTCTTCTTCGTCCTGCTCACCTACTTCTACTTCCTCGGCCAGATCGTCATGGTCGGAGCCACCGTCAACGCCGAGTTGGACCCCGACTCCGGGGAATGCGCTGCCGAGCCGCAGTCCACGGGGGTCGAACCACGGCCCGGCGTCGCCCGGTCTCCGGAGGAGGCGGGGATCCGGGGCACGCTGCCCGCGTAACCGGCGCGTTGGTCGACGGCTCAGGTGCCGTCGGCGGTGCCCCTGGCAGCGCCGCCGAGGGCCCGGAGGACGTCCTCGCCGTGCCGCTCGAGCTTGGCCGGGCCCACGCCGCGTATCGACGCCAGCTCCCTCAGCGTTGCCGGCATCACTCCGGCGATCTCCCGGAGGGTACGGTCGTCGAAGACGGTGAAGGCCGGGACGCCATCGCGCCGAGCCACCTCGAGCCGCCACGAGCGCAACGCTTGGAAGCGTCGCCCGGCGGGCTGATCGAGGTCCGACTCCAGCGCTCTCGGCCCCCGGCGTGAGGCAGGCGGCATCGAGGCGGTGACGGAGAGCACCACCGCCACGGCCGCCCGGCCGCTCATCACCCGCCGGCCGAGCGGGGTCAGCCCCAGGGTGGGTCGCTCACCGGAGTTGCGGCGCAGGCAGCCGGTGTCGATGAGCTCGGAGAGGAGGTCGCGGATGCGTTCGACCGGCCATGCCGCAAGGCTTCCGAAGAAGCTCAGCTCGCGGACCCAGGATCGCCCCGCCGCCCACTCGTCCAGGGTGCCGCGGAGGATGGTGGCGATGCGCACCGCCCCGAGGTGACCATCGAACCGGTCGACACAGCGCAGCACCTCGATGACGCAGCGGTCCTCCACGGCGACCGAGCGGCTGCCGCCGGGATTGACACAGGTGTCACACGACAGGCACGTGGCCGCCACCCCGTCCTCACCGAAGTACGTGGCGATGCGCGCGTGGCGGCACTGCCGTGAGGTGGCGTACTCCATGATCTGGTTGACCCGTGCGTAGGCGTTGTCGCGCAGCAGCGCCTGCTCCTCGAAGTCCACCGGTGGACCCTGGAGGCGTCGCAAGCCTCCGCCCTCGAGCAGCACCCCGGAGCGCCCCAGCAGATCCAGCGCCGCCCTGACCACCCGCGCATCCACCGAGGGCAGCCGCCGGCCCCAGTCGTCGATGTGCCAGCCGCCCTCGCGAAGCAGCTCCCGGTAGACGTTGCGGACCACCTCGCGCGGGGGGTGGGCGTTGTCGATGAAAAACGCCTGCAGGTCGCGGTCCGCGGGGTTGTAGAGGAGTGTGCAGGTTGCCGGGAGGCCGTCCCTGCCCGCCCGTCCCGCCTCCTGGTAGTACGCCTCGATGCTGCCCGGGAAATCCAGGTGGACCACCTGGCGGATGTCGGGAAGGTCTATCCCCATGCCGAAGGCCGAGGTTGCCGCGATGACGCGAACGCTCTCGCCGAGGAAGCCGTCGTGAACCCGGCGCCGCTCCTCGGCGGTGAGGGAGCCGTGGTAGGCCGCCGCTGCCATTCCCCGCCCCTTCAGATGGCGGGCCACCACCTCGGTGCTGCGGGTGCGGCCGCAGTAGACGATGGCCCGGGGCTGGGACGCACCGGCGGGAGCCGGCAGAACCTCATCGAGGGCGGCGAGCTTGGCCGCCTCGCCGCGGCAGCGCCGGACCTGGAGCATGAGCTCGGCGCGAACGAAACCAGTCACCCTGACGACGGTGTCACGCATCCCCAGGCTGGTGACGATGTCGTCCCGGACGCGAGGCGTGGCCGTGGCGGTGAAGGCGCCCACCGGCGGGCGCCCACAGGCCAGGACTGCATCACCGAGGCGCCGGTAGTCGGGGCGGAAGTCATGCCCCCACCCGGAGATGCAGTGGGCCTCGTCGACAACGAAGCGGCTGACCCGCAGGCTGCCCAGGAACTCCATGAAGCCGCGGGCCGCGAAGCGTTCGGGAGCGACATAGAGGAATCGGAGCCCCCCCTCGGCCGCCGCCGACTGAGCCTCCGACTGGTCGTGGCGGGCGACGTGCGAGTTGATGGCTGCCGCGGGGATGCCCAGCGATGTGAGCCGGGCGATCTGGTCGGCCATGAGCGCGATCAGCGGGGATACCACCAGGGTCAGGCCGTCGGGGACGACCAGGCCGGGGACCCAGTAGGCGATGCTCTTGCCGGCGCCCGTGGGGGCCACGAGAAGCACGTCCTGCCCGGCCTCGGCGGCGGCCACGACATCCCTCTGCCCGGGACGGAAGTCGGGTAGGCCAAAGGTGTCACGGAGGACCGCGAGCGCCGGCGGTGACGGCGTCAGTGGCGGCGGCATGCTGATGTGGGTGCGAAGTATATACTTATCGGTGTATGTCCGCTTGTGTCGTGGGGGGGCGGCTGCGGATGTCCCCACCGGGCCGGCGCACGTGCGACGGTGCGGGACGGCTACTCGTAGCGGAGCACCTCCAGCGGCCTGACCCGAGTCGGGCCCCAGGCCACCAGGCCGGCGACGAGCATGGTAAGTGCCACGATCCCGGCGATGACCGCGAGCGCCGTGGTGGTGCTCACCGCCAGTTCGGTGTTGAGCATCCGGCTTCCCAGGAGACTGGTGGCCAGGCTGACCACGGCCATTCCGGTCACCGCGCCGATCAGCCCGACGATGCCGTTCTCGAGGAGGACCTGGGCCAGCACCGAGCGGCTGGTGTAGCCGGTGGCTTTGAGGATGCCGATGTCCCGCCGGCGCTCGAGCATGGCCAGCGCCACAGTGTTGGCGATGATGACCACGCCGGCGAACAGCGAGAGGGAGGCTATGGCGATGAGCAGGTCGAGGACATTGCTGAGAAGCTCCTGAACCACCGCTCCCAGGTCGGCGACGTCGAAGACGGTGGCACCGGGAACCGCCGACTGGAGGGTGCGAACCGCTTCCGAGCGCTGGCCCGGCTTGAGCTGCAGGGAGACGATGGTCTGAATGTCTCCGGAGCCCAGGGCATGGGCGACGCTCACGTCACCCAGGATGGGTTGGAAGAAGAGCCTGAGCCGCAGCCCGGACGGGCCGGAGCTGACCGGCGAGTAGAAGCCCACGGCGCGCACGGTCACCATCCGTCCGGACGTGGTCTGTTGAAGGGTGATTGTGTCGCCGGCCCTCAGGTTGAGGGGTGCCTCCCTGAGGTCCTGCCGCAGCAGAACGTTGGTGGAGCCTCCGTCCCCCGCGGTGAGCGTCCGCCCCGCCGTGGCGTCCGCCTCGGGAAGCTCACCCGCGCCCAGCTTGTATCCCTGGATGCCGGTGAGGGAGAACAGCCGGAACTGCCTCTCGTTGCCCGGCGCCGCGCCGGGCAATGATGTCCGTCGCAGGACGTCACCAAGCGGCACGCCGTTGATGGCCGTGGGGGCGGCCGTCTCATCCTCGGTGATTCGCCTTCGCTCCACGCCGGGGAGTCCGGCGGTGACCCTGGTCACCGGTCCCGCGTCACGTGTCGACGCTATGGCGAAGACGCTGAAATCGGCGAGGCGGTTGAGGCTGTCCTCGACCTTGGCCGAGAGATCCTGCCCGACCACGATGATCAGCCCCACCGTGAAGACGCCTATGAAGAGAGCCACCAGGGTGCTGCTGGTTCGAGCGCGGGCCCGGCCGACCGCCCGGAGGGCGAGCCTGACGATGGTTCGCCGGCGGCGGGGCAGCAGCAGCACGATGTATCCCATCAGCGTGGCTGCGACCAGCGCCGCTCCCACCGCGGGAAGCCGGAGGGCGATCAGGGCGGAGACGGTCACCGCGGCCGTGACCAGCAGCAGGTAGCCCGGGGATGAACGCTCCGGTGCGGGCAGCCGGCCCACCACCCAGGCCATCCCGGCGAAGACCAGCCCGAGCAGGCCGATGATGACCGTCGTGGCCAGAACGGTCAGCAGGGCGGCCAGGATGCTCCCCACCAGGGTTGCGCTCAGCACGGTGAAGAGCAACACCAGCAGCGCGTAGAGCGCGACCAGCTGGAGCCTGGATCCCCTGGTGCGACCCTCGGGGAGGTCGCGCAGCACGGCCGCGGGCCGCACCGCCGCCTCCCTCACGATCGGCAGCAGGCCGAAGATCAGGGAGGTGGCAAGCCCGACCAGAACGCCGGTCACCACAATGGAGGGCGCGATCGCGAAGGTGAGCCGGATGGTCAGCGCCCGCTCCAGGAGCGTCTTCACCAGCACCGACACGCCGATGCCGGCGGCCGTCCCCACAAGCCCTCCACAGAGCCCCAGGATGCCCGTCTCCAGGCCGAAGAGCGCGTAGAGGTCTCGCCGCCGGTAGCCCGTGGTCTTGAGCATGGCGATCTCGACGCGACGGCGGGAGAGGATGACCTGGAGCGTGTTGATGATGCCGATGCCGCCGATGAGCAGGGCCAGCAGTCCGACGATGCGCAGGAACGTGTTGATGTCCGCCGAGGTCTGCAGGTTCTGATCCAGGGCCTCGGCCACCGTCTGCACGGTCGCGGCCGGGAATTCCCGCCGGAGCTCGTCCGCGGCCTGCCGGGCGCGGTCGGAGTCGGCGGTGAGCACCTGGACGGCGCCGTAGCGTTCGGGCGCGCTGCTCAGTGACGCGAAGGTCGTGGGTCCGATGTACGCCACCGACGGCCCGCCGACCGCCAGCCGGTTGTCGACGATGGCGCTGACCGTGAGATCGCCACCGCCTCCGCCCACCAGGGTGAAGTGGACGCGGCCGCCCACGGGTGCTCCCGCCTGGTCGGCGGCGAATCGGCTGAGCACCAGGCTGCCGGGGGAACCCAGCGCGGCGGCGAAGGTCTGATCCGGGGGGGAGGTGATGTGACTGGCGCCGACCAGGGGATAGGACCCGGGGTCGTCGAGTATGTAGGTGAGCGTTCGGACCACCCGCCGGCTGTCCCCCCGCGTGGTCCCGAACTGAAGGCCCAGGGCAAGGTAGCGCTCGATCACCCCGCGACGCCGCAGGTCGTCGAGCCGGACCAGGTCGCCACGGTTGAGCGGCAGGGCGGTGGACTGGATGCTGACGTCGCCGCCGTTGACCTCGCGCACGTTGCCGGTGAGCGAGGTGGCGATCATGTCCCCGGCGAGCCGGAGCGACACCACTGCCATCACGCCCACGGCGATGCAGAAGATGGCCAGGGTGGTGCGGCGGCCGCCACGCCGGAGGGAGCGCGTCGCGTACCGGAGGTGGAGACGGAGGCGGCCGGGCACCCGAGGATCCTATCGGCGGGGTGGCCCGTCCCGAGAGCAGAAAGCCCTATCGTGGCCGGCCATGCCTGTCCATCACGGTGAGGCCACCGGATGAACGGTGCGGAGCGGATGATCGCCGCCTGCCGTCTCCGTGAGGTCGACCGCACCCCGGTGTGGTTCATGCGCCAGGCCGGTCGCTGCCTGGCCGGCTACCGGGAGCTGCGCGAGCGCTACGAC
>JBHELP010000086.1:0-4491 GCA_046263035.1 Candidatus Dormibacteria bacterium
GCTCTGGGCTGGCCGCGGAGAAGGCCGAAATTCCGTGGGTTTCATATGTCGACTATTTCCTCGATGAGACGCTGACGGCCGGGGAGTCCCAGATCGAATGGTGGAATGCGCTGAGAGCACGCCTGGGTCTGTCGGCGGAGACGCGACCTGCCACCGAGGCCAGATGGTTCGCCATGTCATCACACCTGACGCTGGTATTTGGGCTTCCCTGTCTGGGACTCCAGGGCCGCCGACTGCCCAGCTATGTCCGCGAAGTTGGACCGATCACATGGGACCCGCCTTACCGAGGCGACCCGCCTCTCTGGCTCGACGAGCTCGGCCGGCACCGACCAGCCATTCTCATCTCCACGTCGAGCCTGTGGCTCGGGGACGCGGACCTTGTCACCATAACGGCCGAGGCTCTTGCCGGTGAGAGCTGCGACCTCGTCGCCACGCTCCCCGCGCAACAGGATCTGCCCCAGCTTCCCAACGATGTCATGGTCAGCAGCTATCTTCCCCACTCACTCCTCCTCCCCAAGGTTGACCTCGTCGTGTGCTCCGGCGGGCTGGGGGTGACAACCAAGGCCCTGCTGGCCGGCATCCCCGTCGTCGCCGTCCCCCGAGGGCTGGACGGCTACTCGGTGACCCGAGCGGCGGTGGCCAGCGGCGCTGCCCTGGCGGTGGACCACCGAACGCTGCGACCCGGCGATCTGAGGGACGTCCTGCTTCATGCCCTCTCCGACGAGGGGCTGCGCACCTCCGCGCTGGTCCTGGCCAATGCCGGCAAGGAGTACGATTCGGCCACAACATCGGCGGACCTCATTGAGGGCCTCCTTCGGAGGAGTCTGGGAATTGGTGCACCGCGAGCCGCGATCCCAGACGTCTGACCTGGTTGGATTCCATCACGTCAATCTCTCTGTTCGCAACTGCGAAGCGTCCGCCACCTGGTATGCCGACCTGCTCGGCCTTGCTCGCGTCAAGGAGATGGAGGATGATGGGAGACGCGGGGCCAAGATAATCCTGATGCACTGGCCCTCGCGCATGCTGTTGGGCTTCACGAGTCACCAGGCGAATGCAGGAGAGCCGTTCAACGAGGTACGCACGGGGCTCGACCATCTTGCCTTCGCCCTGGCCGACCCGCAGGCACTTGATCGGTGGAGGGAACGCCTGGAGGCACACGGGGTGTCGTATTCCGTCTCCTCCACGAGCCCGCTCATCACCTTTCGCGACCTCGACAACATCCAGCTGCAACTCTATGTCCGCCAGTATCCGACGCCTCGAGGGCTTCCGGACCAGACGTCCTGACCAGATGGTCATGTGGTCGTGCCGGTGCGAAGCGTCAGGTGGAATAGCCGAGCGCCTCCGCTGTCTCCAGCACCCTTCTCGCCAGAGCATCGTCCAATCCCCATGTGGAGATCTCCTCGAGCCGTCCTGGTGCCTGAATCCGCGGGCGAGGATCCCGCAGATAGAGGGGGTCGTTTCCTCCCCTGGCGTTCGCAGGGCCGAATCCCGAGTACGGTGAGTTTTCGGGGTGCCTCATGGCGCCCAGCGCCTCTGATCCCCTCTCCAGCCCGAGCCAGCCAACGACCCGCTCCAGCCCTGGGGCTTCTCGCGAAAGGATGACCTCCGCTTGGGCGCGCAGGCAGCGCGACGGCTGCAGGAGCCGAGCGAGGGCCAGCGCGCGCTCATGAACCGCACACCATGATGACGTGGCTGCAACCAGCAGCTCTTGTCGGCTGCCTGGCCAGTGCGCAAACCAGTACCGCTGCAGCGAACGAATGGTGGTTACCGGGTGGCGCGTCAGGTGGAGAAAACGTGCCCGAGGGAAGCCGGCAACGACGCGGCTCAAGTTGTCATCTGACATGGCGGTGTCCGGGCTCTTGTCAATCCCCGTCCGAGGCTGAACGCGGGAGAGCAGCACGTCGAAGACGTGCACGCCCGACCAGTTGCGGCGGACCTCCAGCCATCTCCGCGCAGCGGAGGCATCGGCTTCTGTCTGACCACCGATCTCCACCTGCGCTATGGCGCGGAGAAGCCCGCTGATGTGATAGCGCTTGACACTGACCGCCGATTTCGACCTGAAGGGGAGCCGGTCCTGGTCAAGGATGTCGGCGACAGTGCTGCCGTTGAAGAGTGTCAGCTCCGGAAAGCTGTAGAGGTCGGGATGCTGCCCGAGCATGGCTGCCACCACCGATGTACATGAACGGGCGGGTGCGAGAATCAGCAGGGGCTGAAATCGGCCCGGATCGCGCGAAGGGCACGTGCTCGGCTGGGGCGGGCAGTGGCCCCGCGAGCCAGCTACTGACTCTGATGCACCATTCGCATCCGGATGGCCGGTCATCTGGACATTCTGCGTCACCGCGGTCAGGGCCTTGGCACCAGGGACGGCCCAGAGCGAGCGGCCAGCAGGTACCGCCGCAAGCGACGCTACGGGGCGGCTGGGCCCCCCTCATGCGCCACCTTGAGGTGGGGCCTGATGCCCTGCAGCAGGCGCGCCAGGTCCACTCCCTGGAGGGTCTCTTTCTCCAGCAGGGCGGCCGCGAGGTTGTCAAGGATGTGCCGGTGAGCCACCAGGACCGATCGCACTATCTCCTCCTGCTCGTCGAGGATTTGGCGGACCTCCGCATCGAGGTGCTCGAGCGTGGGCTGGGAGACGTCACCGGCGCGCAGGTAGTCCCGGCCAAGGAAGACCTCGCGCTGTTCCCGCAGCACCCGGACGCGGCCAAGCCGCGAGCTCATGCCGTACCGCCCTGCCATGTCGCGCGCCGTGTTGGTGGCGCGCTCCAGATCCTGCTCCGAACCCGTGGATGGCTCTCCGAACACGAGCTCCTCGGCCGCGATGCCGGCCATGGCGATCGCCACCTGGGTCTGCATGTCTCCCATGGTCAGGATGGTCTTGTCCTCATGGAGGACGGCGAGGTGGCCGATACCCCGGCCGCGGGCGACTATCGAGAGCTTCTGCAGCGTGGCCCCCTTGCCCTTGGCCACAGCCATGAGGGCATGACCGGCCTCGTGGTAGCCGATACGGCTCTTCTCCTCGGGACTGATCAGCTGGCCGCGCCGCTTTGGGCCCGCGAGCACCCGCTCAACCGCCTCCTCCAGGTGGTCCCTGGCCACCATCGGAGCCCCAGCCCTCACGGCCAGCAGGGCGGCCTCGTTGAGCACGTTGGCCAGGTCGGCGCCGGTGAAGCCGGCCGTCGTCTGGGCGATCACCGGCAGATCGAGCTCGGGGTTCCCCAGGCGGCGGCCCTTGAGATGCAGTCGCAGGATGGCCAGCCGGCCTTCGCGGTCGGGCCGGTCCACGGTGATGTGCCGGTCGAAGCGGCCGGCTCTGAGCAGCGCGGCGTCGAGGATGTCGGGGCGGTTGGTGGCGCCGATGACCACCACCCCCTCGGTGGGATCGAACCCGTCGATCTGCACCAGCAGCTCGTTGAGCGTCTGCTCCCTTTCATCGTGGCCGCCTCCCAATCCCGCGCCGCGCTGGCGGCCGACCGCATCCAGCTCGTCGATGAAGATGAGCGCGGGCGGGGTGGCGCGTGCCTGCCGGAAGAGGTCGCGGACTCGGGCGGCGCCGATGCCGACCAGCGACTCCACGAACTCGGATCCCGAGATGGGATAAAAGGAAGCATCCGCCTCTCCGGAGATGGCCCGAGCAAGCAGGGTCTTTCCACAGCCCGGCGGACCGACCAGGAGAACGCCCTTCGGCGGCAGAGCCCCCATGGCCGCGAAGCCCGACGGTTTGGCAAGGTAGTCGCGGATCTCCGCCAGCTCGGGGATGATGTCCTCGGCGGCCGCAACATCGGCGAAGGTGGTCGGCGATCTCCTCTTCTTCCCCATCCTCTTGTCGCCGACCCGGCCGAAGCGGAGGAACTCCGACGTACCCGTGCCGCCACCTCTGAGCAGGGAGAAGAAGAGGACGAAGAGGTTGGCCAGGATGACGAGCGGAAGCAGGAACTGGGCCACGAAACGGACAACCTTCTTGCCCTGCTGGGCATCAACGCTCACCTTCGTCTTGCCGGTTATGAAGGTCTTGAGCAGATCCGGCGTCGCCGCGTCCGGGAAGTCCATCCAGAAGTCCTGTGTCCTGCCCTCCAACCTGGCGGTGCCGAGAACCCTGCCGTCCTCCATCAGCAGCCGGGCCGACGGCACGTTGCGCTGCTCCGCGGCATTGATGATGGTGTCAAAGCTCTGCTCGCTGCCCTGCGTCGCCGGCTGAAGCAAGGTCAGAGCGGCGGCATACAGCCCCAACAGGGCGAGCAGGCTGATGGCGAGGAAGACCACCGTCCGGGTGACAATCCGGCTCCCGCCCCGCTGCTCCTTCTTGTCCTGAGAGGCTGCGCGACCCTTCACCAAGCCCAGCGGACCTCGCATGTGGTGCTCCCCGGTTTCAGCTCTGCCACTTCCCGCCCCCTCCCGGGGCACCCGCGTTACCGACCCTGCTTAGGTGCACGTCCGCGTGCACACAGGGTAGGGCCGGCCGCCCCGCTTTCATAGAGGGAGACTCCCCCATCT
>JBHELP010000087.1:0-5546 GCA_046263035.1 Candidatus Dormibacteria bacterium
CACCTGGGAGATGGACCGGGTCCCGGCGGCGAAGGCCTTGCCTGATACCAGCGCCACGCGCGAGGTCGGCGTGGCCAGCAGCTTGGTCAGGATTCCAGAATCACGTTCCCAGATGATCTGGATGCCGTAGAAGATGGACATGAAAAGTGCCGACTGGGCCATGATGCCCGGAGCCAGGTAGTCCAGGTATGGCAGGTTGCCGGTGGGTATGGCGCGGAGGTGGGTGAACGTCTCGCCGAAGATGAGCAGCCACAGCGCCGGTTGCACCGCGCGGGTGTACAGCTCGATGCGATCGTGCCGCATCTTGCGCACCTCGAGCAGGAAGATGGTGGCCAGGCGGTTGAGAAACGTCCAGCGGGGGCTGGAGACCTCAGCCCAGGCGTCGAGCGGTGCGACGTGTTGCGCGGACATCGCGAAAGCTGCCCTCCTGGCTCAGTGGGTCACCGGTGTGATGGCGAAAGACATCGTCGAGGGTCGCATCGGGATGGAGCGCCTCTTTCAACTCCGACGGCGTGCCCAGGGCACGCACGGTTCCCCGGTGCATGACCGCCATCCGGTCGCAGAGTTCGTCCGCCTCCTCCATGTAGTGGGTGGTGAGCAGCACCGTCATCCCGGTCTCCGCCTGAAGGGTGCGCACACGGTCCCAGACACCGGTTCGGGCAATGGGGTCGAGGCCGATGGTCGGCTCGTCCAGGATGAGCAATCGAGGCCGGCTGACCAGGGCCTGGGCGAGCTCCAGGCGGCGCACCATGCCGCCGGAATACGTGGCCACCATACGGCCGGCCGCATCCTCCAACCCCATCGAGCCCAGCGCCAGCCGAACCTCCCCCTCGCGTCGGCCGCGGGGAATGTCGAAGAGCCGGGCGAACAGCCAGACGTTCTCGTACCCGGTGAGCCCGGGGTCGGCGGAGAGTTGCTGGGGCACATAGCCGAGCAGCCGCCGCACGCGAACGGACTCACGCCGGCAGTCCAATCCGAACACCGCGGCATGGCCACTCTCGGGGCGCAGCAGGGTGGTGACGATTCGGATCACCGTGGTCTTTCCCGCTCCATTGGGCCCCAGCAGGCCGAACACTTCACCCGCGCCCACCTCGAAGCTCACGCCGTCCAAGGCACGGGTGGTGCCGAAGCTGTGGTTCAGCACCGAGCAAGAGACGGCCGGATCGGGGACGACTTCCACCGGACCAGTCTATTGGTAGCATGCGGCCGGTCTCCGCTTGCTCCCTGAGCCGCGCCATCACCTGCCCCCAAGGTGTAATTGACCCACGCCCGGCCAGCAATCAGGACCTCGCCAGACGCAGCCCGTCCAGAGTGACGGCTACAAGTCGGCGGACCGCGGCTTTTGAGGGAAGGGTGCTGGCCGCCATGAGGGCGTGCAGGCAGTAGCTCGCCAGCTCGCCAGGCTCGACATCCCTCCGGATATCGCCGATGCGTGCACCTTCGATCAGCAGATCGACGATGAGGACGTGGACATGTTGTTGCGCATGGTCCACGTGCTGGTCTCGGTGCAGGAGTGCCGCCAGCTCGGTGCCTCGGTGTCTCCGCGATTCGTGGGCGACGAGGGCAAAAGTCTCGAGCACAGCGGCGAGGCGTCGGCGCGCGTCGCCAGCACTGTCTCGAGCCTCAGTGAGTTGATCCAGATGACCGGCAATCTGACGTTCGTGCCAGGCACGCAGGATCGTCTCGACGTCCGGAAAGTACTTGTAGAGGGTTGCACGCCCGATGCCGGTCTCCTCGGCAATCTGCGACATGGTCACCGATAGCAGCCCGTGGGCGGCGACCAACGAGGCCGTGGTCTCCAGGATGGCCGCGCGGACGTCCCGGCGGTGCGTCTCGATAGTCTCGTTCCAGAGCTTCGGCATCCCCAAAGTATACGGGGTGTCGAGGCGTCATACACCGTGACTTGACAGAGACAGTATGTGTCGATCAAGCTTGGGGCATGATGGACGTCATTGTGAGCAGTCACAGCGAGGAGGTCCCGGTGGCTGACCACCAGGTGGGTGAGATCCAGATGCCAGAAGAACCTGACGACCACACGCGCCCCGCCCCCGACAGCATGCCTGTCCCGCCCACCGGCATCGACGACGGTGAGCGCCACATGGCAGCCAACGGCCGCCCCTGGGTGTGGATCGCCGCGATCATCGTGGTCCTCGTCGCCGCAATCGCCCTGCACCTCACGGGTGTCCTCGGCGGACACCTTCATTCATGAATCCCACTGGCGCTCTGCCCGCCACGGAAGCGGCGCTCGACGAACCGGTGGTCACCGTCACGTCGCTGACCAAGCGCTACGGGAAGATCGCGGTGGTGGAGGACCTGACCTTCTCTCTCGAGCGTGGGAGCGTCACAGGGTTTCTCGGCCCCAATGGCGCCGGCAAGTCAACCACCCTGCGGATGCTGCTGGGACTCACCGATCCGTCCGCGGGTGAGGCGCTCATCTTCGGTCGCGCCTACCGCGACCTCGACCAGCCGGCGCGCCGAGTTGGCGCAGTGCTCGAATCGAGTGACTTTCACCCCGGCCGCAGCGGCCGTGACCACCTGCGCATCCTCGCGCTGGCGGCGGAGATCCCATCTGGACGCGTTGTGGACGTGCTGGAGCTCGTCGAGCTCACAAGGGCGGCAGACCGGAGGGTGGGGACGTACTCGCTCGGTATGCGCCAGCGACTTGGTCTCGCCGGCGCGCTGCTCGGCGACCCCGACCTTCTCGTCCTCGACGAGCCGGGCAACGGGCTTGACCCGGTCGGGGTTCACTGGCTGCGGACCTTGTTACGTCAGTTCGCGGACAAGGGCGGAACGGTCCTGATCTGTAGCCACCTGCTTGCCGAGATAGTCCAGTCGGTGGACCACGTCGTGATCATCAATGACGGCCGCGCCGTCGCCAACGCGCCGCTCGCGGGATTCAGCAGCCATGGCGCCACGCTCGAGAATAGGTATCTCGAGCTCATCGCCAGGCAATCATCATGACCAGCGAGCTTCGTTCCGAACTTCTGAAGCAACGGTCGACCCGCACCAACCTCGGCCTCCTCGGCTCGATGGTCGGCCTCGTATTGCTCGTCGTCATGCTGCACGGGCTCAACCTTCCGGTCGCGAATCTCACTAGACGCTCCATTCAGGTGGGCGATGTCTTCGGGCGCTCGGCACTGCTGGGGATGCTGTTCGCCGGCCTGGTCGGAGCCTTGTCAATGACCGGCGAGTTTCGTCACGGAACGATCCGGCCGACCTTCCTGGTCACGCCACGTCGCGGCCGCATCGTGGCCGCGAAGGTTTGCGCCAGCATGCTCGGCGGCCTGGCGCTCGGCCTCATGGCGACGGTCGTCGCGGCCGGTGTGGGCAGCGCGGTGCTCCTGGCGCGCGGCGTCACCCTCCAACTCGACGCCACCGACTACGTCCTCCTGATCGGCGGGGGGGCCGTGGCGGCGGCACTGTGGGCGGCAATTGGTGTCGGCATCGGCGCTCTCATCCGACACCAAGTTCCCAGCACCGTCGGCATCAGCGCCTGGCTGCTGTTTGTCGAGGGTCTGCTGGTCGGCGACGCCGGGGCGGTCGGCAGTGTCGGTCGCTACCTGCCGGGCGCGCTGGGAAACGCGGCGAGCGGACAGGTTCCGCTGATCGCGCCCGCCTTGGCTGTGCTTCTGCTGGCGCTCTACGCGGCAGCGCTGGCCACAGTCGGCTGGAGAGCCACGAGCCGCCGCGATGTCGCCTGATCATGGATGAAGCGCCACGGACAACGCGTAAAGGAGGTCGACCAATGAAAGAGGATTTTGAAACTGGGCCGAAGAGCCAGGAGCGAATCCTTGCGCGCCTTGACAAGATGGTCGCCTCCGGACGAGTCACCGAGGCTGAGGCTGCGGGACTGCGCACCGCAGTTCAGCCAGAGGAGTTCGAAGCTGCGGTCGGGAGCATTCGCCTCCGCCACGCCGCGGCGAGGCTGGACGCGGCCGTCGAGGACGGGCAGATGACGCGCCAGGAAGCTGATGGCTACCGTGACGGCCTGGCGAAGGGGGAGCATCCGCGCGCGCTCCGCACTCACCTGACCAAGCTCCGCCGACGCTCACGCGGTTGAAGATGACCACGTCGGACCACCCCAGCTTGGAGCCTACTGTCTAAAAACGATTTCTATAGTTAGTTAGGTGATGGCTTGGCCGGGTGCCGGCCCAGCCCAGCCCACGCGTCGCTGGACTCTCCCTGCCCGACGCAGCTCCGCGTACATAGAGTCCTGGCGTCCTTCCGGTCCGCTCCAGTGGGGTGCCTTTAACGCTCCAGCCGGACGTCAACCTCGCGCTCGATGAAGGCCCACTCATCGGTCGCTCGCAACACGCCGACCAGTTCGTCGAACCCGGCCTCGTCGGCGGGTGCGAACTCGAACCACGTGAGGAAATCGAAGGGTTCGCCGAGTTCCCGGCTGTGGTGCAGGCGACGCGCCACGGCCGGAAGGTACTTCACGCCCGTCGCGATGTGTAGGGACCGCTCCTCCAAGATCGCCCGCCGCTCGTCCTGGGGAAGCGCCCACCACACCTCTGACTTCCTGATCGGGATCAGGGCCGCCCTCGTGGCCTCGGGCCGCCCGAGGCCCGGTGAACGGGCAGCTAGTTCTTCGTGCTCGCGCGCCTCGACGTACCGCTCGTGGCCGACCACCCCGAAGAGTGTCCAGATGGCGCCTACGGGGGCGGCGCGCGGCCCTTCGAGAACCGCCAAGCGACCGACCGTGGGAAGAGGCGCGCCCACGACTGCCTCAACGCTTCGAACGCGCCAGGCGCCCTTGTCGCCTCCGGCGAACGCTACCGGGAGGATCGGCATACGCCCCAGGGTAACTTCCGGCCGCCTCATCCGCACGCGCAGTCCCCGAACGAGGAGCCGGCTGGAGAAGGCCGGCGGCGAAGAAGATCGTTCCCAGCGCATCGAGGGACAGGGCGAATCGACGCTGAAGCCAGTACGCGATGAAGGTGTCGATCACAAAGCCGCCCGCAAAGGAGTCGACGGCGAAGAGTCCGGCCAGGCGCAGCACCTGGCTTCGTGAGCGTTGGAGGGGTGCAAGACGCTGCTCGAGGGTCGGCAACCGCTCCACGCGCGTCGACAGGGTCAGCGCCGTGACGGCTCCGGCTACGCCCACCGGGATGAAGACGAGAAAGAGACGGTGATCGATGGGTACGACGGGCCAGACATACCGAAGAAGCGCCAGGCCGGCGGCGGCCAGGGCGCCCGCGGCGCCGGCCAGCGCCGCCACCGCGTTGTAGATGCCAAAGACGTGGGTGCGGGCCCGGCCATGCAGCCCGGCCGGAAGCATGGCCTGGTCCAGGGAGGTGAACGGGCCGGACTCCCTGACGCTGGTTGAGAGAGTGCCGGTGAGGGCGATCAGGCACAGTGCCCCGAAGTTCGTGGTGAGGGCCAGCCCGCCGCCAGACAGCGCCAGGCCCATGAATAGAGCGCCGTACACCGCTCGTCTGCCGATTCGATCGGCAAACGTGCCGACGAGCGCCGACATCACCGCCATACCGGTGGCGATGGCGGTCAGGAGCAGGCCAACCTGTGCGGGGCTCATGCGTTCCGCG
>JBHELP010000088.1:0-4957 GCA_046263035.1 Candidatus Dormibacteria bacterium
AGCGAGTTGGGTCGCCACCAGGAGGCACTGGATGCGTACTCGGAGGCGGTGCGCCTCAATCCGCTCAACCCCATAGCCCTGAAGAACACCCGCAGGCTGAGAGCCCTGCTCGAGGCTCCGGTGGAGGCCGGCGGCGCCGGCCGGGCCATCGACGTCCATCTCTTCGCCGAGGAACCCGGGCGCAGCGCGCTCACCATGCTCATCCCTCCGCGCCAGGCGGTCGTCGCGGCCATGGCCCCGGGTGACGCCGTGGAGCTGGTGGTGGACGGGCAATCGCTGGTCGCCCGCACCGATCCAGGGGTCGTTCTCGGCACCGTCGAAGCCAAGCTGTCGAGGCGGCTCCTGCCCCTCATCGGCACCGGGAATCGCTACACCGCTGCGGTGGCCTGGGTGGAGGACCGACGCATCGAGATCATGATCCGCGAGGCGCATCAATCTCCCGAGAACTCACGGAAGTCCTCCTTCCCGATCTCCCGCGCCGCCCGGGCCGCCGACTTCAGGCCCTATGCCAAGGAGTCCCTGCTTGCCGCCCGGGAGTTGGGCTCGGTCGTGGAGCTCGAGGAGGACGTCCCCGCACCCGCCGTGGACGGAGACGACGAGGAGCCGCTGGGCGTCCGCGGACTGGACGCGGACCTCGAGGACGCCACCGCCCTCGAGGAGGAAGACGACAAGGATCTCGACGAGGACGTCCGGCCAGAGGACGAGTACTGAGCGTCACCGGTAGAGGTGGACCACGTCTCCCGGCTGCCGCCGAGCGGCTCCGGCTACCCCTGTGGAGCCGGAGCCAGACCCGTCTCAATGAGCGATACGGCTGGGACCTCTCAGCCTCCGACGCCGTTGAGCGGGCGCGGGCCCTGGTCACCGCCGAGCCCGACCAGGCGTCCGGGCTCCTGGTCCTCGCCTCCGCCCTCTCCATGGCCGGCGATGACACCGGTGCTCTGGGCGCGGCGCGCCAGGCCGCGCAGCTGGATCCCGCATCGGTGCGGGCGCAGACCACCCTGGCCGCCATCCAGGTGCAGAACGGGGACCGAGAGGCCGGTCTCAGCCATGCGCGTCGGGCGGCGGAGCTCGATGCCTCGGACGCCAATGTCCTCTTCAACCTGGGGCTGGCGGAGCACGCCGCGGGCAACCGACGGGCCGCCCGGGAGGCCTTCATCCGGGCCGGCAGTGAGCTCGGAATGGATCTCAGGCCGTGGTGGCGGCGACGTGGCCGGTATGGCGGTGCGAGCACGGGCAGTCTGTGAATCCAGGCGCCCGCTGCCAGAGGGGTGACGCGGGGGCTTACCAGCCCTGAAGCCGCAGGGGATCCGCGAACCTCTAGACGCCCGCTGCCAGAGGGGTGGCGCCGCTCCGGCGCCACCCCGGGCAGGGGGGAGATGGTCCTGTCAGCGCCCCGCGGGGCTGTATGCCTTGTCACCCTTCTGGAAGGTGTCGGGCACGGGGTATGAGCCCAGCACGTAATTGAGGATGGCCGCGTGCTGCTGGTCGATGATCTGGATGGATCCGGCGAGCTGGACGGCCTCCGGTGACCTCAGCATCCCCGTGGCGGTGAGATATGTGTCCGCCGCGGTCTGCTCCAGCAGAAGGGCCAGCCTGGCCGCTCCCACCACGTCCGTCACCTGGCTGAACTGCTGGTCGACCTTGGCCTTGAGATCGGCGGGAGGATCGGTCACCGGTGTGCCGGCAACGGTATTGAGCTTGTCCAGAGCAGCCTGGTGTTGAGCCATGGCGGTCTTGACGAACGTAGCCACCGCAGGGGGTACGACGCCCAGCTTCCCGCTGGTCGCGGCATCGAGCGCCGCCTTGTACGTGCCGACCGCGAGAACCTCGAGGCTCGCCGCCAGCTTGACGATGTCGCCGTCGGCGAGACCGCTGGGGGACGGTGAGGCCGAGGTGGCCTGACCGGCCGCGGGGCTGCTGCTGCTGCTGCTGCCGCAGGCCACCGCCACCAGGCCCAGTCCGGCAGCGCCGGCCCCGGCGATGAAATGACGCCGCGAATGTGGCTTCTCCAGCATCGTGGGGGTGATGGTCGGGTTGACGGGTGTCGTGGTCTCGTCGGTCACTGGACTGCTCCTTCGGTCGGCGGGCTGGCCATGGTGATGCCCTCGAAGGGCTCGGGGAAGGCCACGCTGCCGGCCGCGGCGGGCAGCTTGGCGACGTTGGTCGGGATCGCGATGAGGGCAGCGCCCGAGGCCCCGGCGGCGAGCAGTGCGCCCACGGCGCGAAGGGTCGCCAGGTGCTGGCTCTCCACACCCATGACGCTCGCCATGATCTTGCGCGAGGGACTGTCCTTGAACATGGACAGGTCGGCGAGGTATGTCTCCGTAGCCACCTGCTCCAGGGTGGCGGCCAGCTTGACCACCGCCGTAGGGGAGGTCAGCGTGGGAACAGCCGCATCGACAACGGGCTTGTACTTGGGGTTGGGGTTCTCTTGGACTTTGCCCCCCAGGGTGGCCGTCTGCTTCTGGAAGGCGCCGCGATGCTCATCGTGCTGCATCATCGTCGTCTCCGCGAACTTCTTGACCACGGGGTTGGCGGCTGCGCCTCCGATGAAGGGCAGGGTCAGGGCAGTCTTATAGGTGGCGACGGCGAGGATCTCCAGCGATGACGCCGTCTGAAGTATCTGGACGTCGATGTTGTCGGCGGCCGAGACCGGCCGGGCGACGATGGCGGCCAGTGCCGCGGCATAACCGCCGCCGATCAGCCCGCGGGCTCCAATCGCCCCTAGGCCCATCTTCTTCATGAGATCGCGGCGACCGGCGTTGAACGCGGCCGCCTCGGCGGGATCCACCCCGTCACCACGCCGGTCCTCGCGAATGTGCTCGAGCTCCTCAAGGGAGCCCTTCATGCCATGCAGCGCATCACGCTGCAGGTCCTGTGACTCAACGATCAGCTCGTTGAGCCCGCGCTCGTCAACTCTCATGTCGCGTCGGTGCCTCCTGAATGGCTGCCGGGATGCTGAATGCCCACTGATACTCGGCTGGGGCCGGGGTGGATCAGCTCACGCTACAGGGGGGCCACCGCGGCATGCACCCCACCACCCCTGCTGCGGTTGCATAATCATGCAGGTAGGCCGCATAATGTGGCCATGCCCACCGCCGCCGGCTTCCGCGTTGCGATTGCCGGTGCCACCGGCTACATAGGCATCCAGTGCGTCGACCTCGTCGCCGGTCATCCCAACCTGGAGGTGGCCCGCGTGCTGGGAAGGAGCAGCGCCGGCCGCCGCTACGGCGATGTGGTGCCCGGCAGCTCCCTGGACCTTGTGGTCGAGGATGACATGAACGCGAGAGATGCCGACATCGTTCTCAGTGCGATGCCGCACACCGTGGCCGCCGACCATGCCCGGCAATGGCTGAGCTCCGGTGCCATCGTCGTTGACATGAGTGCCGATTTCCGGCTGCGTGACACCGCAGCCCATGATCGCTGGTATGGCGGCCACCATCCTGCCTCCGACCTCTGTGACGAGGCGGTGTACGGTCTGGTCGAGCTCCATCGCGAAAAGCTCGCGACGGCCGACCTCATCGCCGCCCCGGGATGCTATCCCACGGCGTCCCTCCTGGCCACCGTGCCCGCCCTGGCCGCCGGCCTGGTCGAACCCGACCTGGTCGTCGACGCCAAGAGTGGGGTCAGTGGAGCGGGTCGCTCACCCGCGTTGACCTCGAGCTTTTCCGAGGTGAACGAGTCCGTTCGCGCCTACGGCGTTGGCGGCCACCGTCACAAGGCGGAGATGGAGGAGCAGCTCGCAGTCGCCGCGGGCACAGACGTGCGCGTCACCTTCGTACCCCATCTCATCCCCATGACCAGGGGGATACTCGCCACGGCCTACCTGAGGCCCCGGCCCGCCGTCAGTGCCGCCGACGTGGAGGAGCCGTACCGGGCGTTCTGCGCGGCCAACCCCTGCCTGCGTCTCAGCGCCGAGCCACCCTCCACCAAGAGCGTGGCCGGCACCAACACCGCGGCCATCAATGTCACCGTCCAGGACGGCATGGCGGTGGTCACGGTTGCCATCGACAATCTGATCAAGGGGGCCGCGGGCCAGGGAATCCAGGCGCTCAACATCCGCCTCGGCCTCGATGAGACGGCCGGTCTGTCCCTCGACGCCCGGTGGCCATGAGCGTCCCGGCGGCCCGCGCGGGTGCGGTGGAGGGCCCCGACCTGTCAGCTGCTCCGGCCTCCCACGCCGGCGCCATCGGAGGCCCCGATCCCGCAGCTGCTCGGGCCTACCACGCCGGGCCCATGAGGGAGCCCGAACCCTCAGGTGCTCCGGCCTCCCATCCCGGCGGCATCGGGGGTTCCGAGGGCTCGACCGCGCCGGCCATCACCGTGGCAACCACCGATGTCTGCGCTCCCCTTGGCTTTTCCGCAGGGGCCGCGGCGGCCGGCATTCGCGGCGACGGTGACGCCACCAGGCTTGACCTGGCGCTGCTGCGGAGCGATCGCCCGTGCTCGGCCGCCGGCGTCTTCACCCGCAACACCGTCAAGGCGGCGCCGGTGGCAATCTCCCAGCTCACGCTGCGCCGGGGCAATCGACTCCAGGCGCTGGTGGCCAATGCCGGCAATGCCAACGCCTGCACCGGCGTCCAGGGATTTCGCGATGCCCTGGTCATGTGCAGCACCGCGGCGGATGCCCTCGATCTCGATCCCTCCCAGGTCCTCGTGTGCAGCACAGGGGTCATCGGCAGGCCCATGCCCATGGACCTGGTCACCGCCGGAATCCGGGCCGCCGCCTCGGTGCTCTCGCCCGAGGGAGGGGGCGCCGCCGCCCGGGCGATCATGACCACGGATACGCGGCCGAAGAGCGCGGGGGCCGCCTTCACACTCGATGGCCGTACGCTCACTGTTGGGGGGATCGCCAAGGGCGCAGGCATGATCCATCGCGACATGGCCTCACTGCTGGTCTTTGTCACCACCGATGCGCCGGCTTCGCCCGCGCTCCTGCAACCGCTGCTCACCAGGG
>JBHELP010000089.1:0-3033 GCA_046263035.1 Candidatus Dormibacteria bacterium
GCCTCTCTATCCTGAGCCCCGTGCCCGTCCAGCTCTTCGACACCATGTCGCGACGGCTCCGCACGGTGGAGCCGCTGGAACCCGGCCATGTGCGCCTGTACACCTGCGGCCCGACCGTCTATGCCCGCGCCCACATCGGCAATTTCCGCACCTTCGTATTCGAGGACATCCTGCGCCGCTGGCTGGAGCGCCGCTTTGATCGAGTCACTCATGTCATGAACCTGACCGACGTGGAGGACAAGATCATTCGCCAGGCCATGGCCGCCGGCCGAACCCTGGATGAGGAGACTGCACCCCATGTGGCGGGCTTCTTCGAAGACGTTGATGCGCTCGGGATTTGCCGCGCCCATCACTATCCCCGAGCAACCGATTACATCGATGCCATGGTCGAGGTCATCCAGCGGCTTGGCGATCGAGGCGTCACCTATAGCAGCGAGGGCAACATGTATTTCCGCATCGCTGCGTTTCCCGCCTACGGGCGACTCAGCGGCGTCCGAGCCGGCAGCCTGGTCGCCGGGGCGGGCGGTCGGGTGGACGCCGACGAGTACGAGAAGGAGGATGCCCGCGATTTCGCCCTGTGGAAGAGGGTGGAGGCCGGCGAACCGGGATGGGAAACGCCGTTGGGCCGGGGAAGGCCCGGGTGGCACATCGAGTGCTCGGCCATGAGCATGGCGCTTCTCGGCGAGAGCTTCGACATCCACTGCGGCGGGGTGGACAACATCTTCCCCCACCATGAGAACGAGATCGCCCAGAGCGAGGCCGCGACCGGGAAGCCGTTCGTGTCCATCTGGTGTCACAGCGCTCACCTGCGAATCGGCGGCGAGAAGATGGCCAAGTCGGCAGGCAACTTCAGCACGCTCCGGGAGCTGCTGGACCGGTCGGCGAGTCCCGATCCGGTGGCCGGGAGCCATGCAGGCGGCGGTCACGATGGTCGACCGGACCGATCGGCGGCTCCCGGGGACGGCGTTGCCGGGACTGATGCGGGGGAGGGTGGTGACGGTGGTGCCCTCACGAGCCAGATCAGCGCCCGGCCATCAGCCATTCGCTATCTGCTCGCCGCCGCAGCGCACTACCGCAAGCCGCTCACCTTTGGTGATGACGTGCTCCATATGAGCACCGAGGCGGTCGGCCGGCTGGCGGCTTTTCGTGATCGCGTGAGGAAGCTGAGCCCCGAGGCGAGCGCCGGCGGCGGGGAGGAAATGGCGGCCATCATTGACGCCGGAACCGCCGCCTTCGCGACCGCCATGGATGCCGACCTCAACCTCCCCGAGGCCATGGGCGCTGTGTTCACCGTCGTGCGGGATGCCAACCGGCTGCTCGACCGGGGATCCCCCGGGGCCCAGGCAAAGCAGCGGCTGGAGACATTCATAGCCGACGTCGACGAGATCCTCGGCGTCCTGGATCTGGTCGACCGCGAGCAGTCCGGAGGCGCCGGCATGGAGGACCAGGGGTATCTCGATGCCCGGGCCCGCGCCCGGAGCGCGCGCGATTGGGCGGAGTCCGACCGCCTTCGCGAACTGCTCCGTCGTCGTGGCATCGCGGTGGAGGACACGCCTCAGGGACAGCGCTGGCATCGCGAGACCTGAACCGCCGTGGACATCCTCTACGGCAAGAATCCCGTGCTCGAGGCACTGAGGTCCGGTCGTCCGGCGCGCAAGCTGGTCGTGGCCGGTGGCGTTCGCGAGGAGCCACGCCTGCGGGAGATCAGGTCCCGGGCGCAGGCCGGGGGCATTCCCATCGAGGAGACGCCCCGGCGCCGCCTGGACGACATCACCCACACCGAGCATCACCAGGGCGTCGCCGGCTACTTCCATTCCCGCCCAGCCCTCCGGTTGGACACGTTGCTGGCCCGGTCCCCGGCGCCGCAGCTGCTCCTGGTCCTGGACGAGATCCAGGACCCCCAGAACTTTGGCGCCCTCGTGCGCAGCGCCGAGGCCATCGGTGTCGACGGGATCATCACCACCCGCCATCGCGCCGCAGGTGTGACTCCTGCAGCGGCCAAGGCGTCGGCCGGAGCCACCGAGCACATGGACATCGTGGCCGTGACCAATCTGGTCCAGGCGCTGGAGGAGATGGCGGCCACCGGCCTCTGGCGCGTTGGCCTGGACGTCGCCGCTGGAACCCGCTACGACGGGTTTGACTACACGGTTCCGGTCGCGGTTGTGGTCGGCGCCGAGGGAGACGGGTTGCGGGCGCTCACCAAGCGTCACTGTGATGCCCTGGTCTCGCTACCGATGGCGGGGCACGTGGCGACCCTCAACGCCGCGGTTGCCGGAGCCGTGCTCCTCTTCGAGGTCGCCCGCCAACGGAACTTTGCACCGCGCCCTCGGCCGTCCCGCTGAGGCTGCTCGGCGCTCCGCGACGATGCCCCGACGGGATTCGACGCCCCGGCCGGTGGCCAAGTGGGTTTCAGTCCGGTGCGGCATCGATGGCGATCACAGGCAACTCCCTGGGGTCGCATGATGGCCTCCTCGAGGGTGGCGCTGCCGCTTATCCTCGGAGGAGGTCGCTGCCAGTCGAGCCGGTCTGACCGCCTGCCGCTATGATCAGGAGCGGCATGACGGATCCCTTGATCAGGGGACCTGATCGTTGATCCGCTCCCCTTGGGCAGATCTGGCCGGCGTGGCGCAGTGGTAGCGCAGCTGTTTTGTAAACAGCGGGTCGTGGGTTCGAATCCCTCCGCCGGCTCGTATTTTGGAATTGTGTTTCTCTGTAAGGGTTTCTGCGCGCGTCTCGCAGCGTACACCGGCGTGATATAGTCCTCCATATGTAACGCACAGTTCCTGATATGGAGGTAGCTGGTGCACAAAGTCCCTGCAAGCAAACAGTTGCTCTACCCGAGGGTCGTTCCGGCGGTTCCCGCCTCAGGTATCGATCGCCTGGTGGAGGACTATCTGAACTCCTGCCGGGCCAGGGGGCTGTCGCCGCGCTCGATGCGCTCGTACTCGCAGCCGCTCCACACGGTTTTCCTGCCCTGGTGCGCCGAGAACGGCATCACTGAGATCCAGCAGCTCGACCAGCGCTCGCTTGACC
>JBHELP010000090.1:0-4670 GCA_046263035.1 Candidatus Dormibacteria bacterium
CTTCAACGGAGTCGACGACGAGGCGGTCATGAGGGCTGCGGATGCCGTAGCGGACCAACTCCAAAAATCCCCCGTCCACGATCTGCCTGGCGGGGAACTGGGTGGGGCTTCCCGGCCGCCGGTTGGCGATGATGAGCACACCGCGATTGGGATCCTTGTCCGGGTCCGGATCGCCCACCGCCGAGGGATTGATGCGAACGTAATGACGGCTGACGTCGGGATGCAGGGTTCCTTCGGTCGTGACCGTCCAATCCTCGACGTTGCGCTCGAGGAAGTCGGCATGATCTTCGAGAAAGCTGGCGATGGCCTCGTCCCCCCGCTGGCGGGCGAAACAGGCGGCACAGATGAACGCGGCGATCGTCGCGGCCAGCGTCGACGGGGAGTAACCAGATGCCTCCTCCCACCGCTCCTGGCCGGTGACCGGCCCGTGCCGGACCAGATAGGCGGCAGCGTCAAGTACCACGGGGTAGGGGTCGAAACCCGAGAGGGCCCCCTCCCGGCTGAGTCGCCAGGCGAACATGATCGGGAAGGCGACCTGGTCGAGCTGGATGCCCGTCCAATGCGGAGTTCCGTCGATCCAGAAGTTCTGGGGAACACCCCCATCCCCCTGCTGGCTTGCGGCAAGATAGATGGCCGCCCGCAGAGGTGTCTCCAGATCACCGGCGGCCAGGAGGCCGGTCGCGGTGTTAACCATGTCCCGGGTCCACACCAGATGGTAGCCACCCTGGTCCTCGTCTCCCTTGGCCTCCCCCCAGGGAGTCGAGAGGGAGGCGATGAACGCCCCAGGGTAGTTCTTGTCCTCATGTGCCCGCAACGCCATGACGCTGTTGCTGTAGAGGTCGCCGTCATCGCCGGACGCCTTCTCCAAGGCTAGCAGTCTCCGCGACGAGCGCTGCCACTGCTGCGAATAGCGTGCCCGCTGATCGGCGAATGAGGTTACAAGCGAATCCAGGAGATGGCTCACGGCGTTGTGCAGGCCGTCACCGAAGGCAAGGGCGAGGGTGAACTCGGCGCCTGTCGTGAGGTCCAGCTCACCGGTCAGGGCCACATTGCCGTCACAGGCATGGTCGAACTCCCACCTCATCGAGCGGTTCTCCGCGAGGTCGGTCCAGCCGTCGCTGCGTCCGACGTACCCACAGGAGAGACGGGCATAGGGTAGGTCAGCCGCCAGGGCGAGCCAGGTGCCCCCCTTCTCGGCCGCAAGGATCCGTCGCCCGGCAATCCGCAAGGCATACGCGTTGTTGCCCCAACCACCCACCTCGAGGTGGGGAGCACAGAGAACGTAGAGCTTCAGCCGCGACACAAATTCAGGATCCCCTGTCAACGTGGTGTGCTGGAGAACGCAGGGGAGGCGGGGATCCGCGATGACGTCCTGGACGAGGCCGTAGCGGCCGTCTCGATCGGAGTTGGTGATCCGATATCCGAGGACGTGGTGGTCAAGGCGTTCAATATGGGATTCCAGGTCCCGCTTCTCCTGGTGCAGGAAGCTGCCGCCGTCGGTGATCATGTACTGGAGGTCGCGGAGTTGGGGCCGGTCCACCGTCGGGTAGTAGGCCTCGGTGAGGATCCCGTTCCAGACCGTGAACCAGACCCGGCTCACCGTCGAATAGGCCGTCCCCACCCCGTCCTTGGCCGCCCGGGCCCACCTCGGTTCCATGCCTGGGGCTCCGAACGCGGGCCGGTCCATGGAGACGTGGTCGGCGAGGGGTGCCCCCTGCCCGGCCGGCGGGGCGGCACGGTCCTCGGAAGTGCTCATAGCGGGATGGGCTCTCTGATCGAGGAGTCGGTCATGCCTACCCGGCTCGGCCGGGGTGCAAGCAGCCTCAGTGTCGCGCCGGCAACCCCAGAGTAGACAACGGCATTGGTGAGGCCGAGGGCGATGTGCGGAGGTGGCCAGCGTCGAAGCGCTGGAGTCGCGCCGGTGCGGGGAAGCACGATGAGCTCAAAGCTCCAGATGCTCAAGGCGCCGAGGGTGAGGGAGCGCTTACTGGGGCCGCGAGCGTCATCCTTCATCAGCAGGCTGCCCACTGTGGCCCACAGTGGTCCATAGCCGCAACGCATGGCCGTCCCGCAGGCCCTGGCGACCGAACGCGGCGGAGGCCGCTTGATCACGCGCGACAGCAGTGCGGACGCCATTACCGTGGTGTCGAAGACAGGAGGCCTGCCGCCGAGTAGGTGATGCTCCACGCGGGACCAGGCTGCCTCAGCCGTGGTACCCGCGGCGCCGGCCAGGATGCCGTGGAACAATCGTCGGTCGAAGGTCATTGCTGGGTCCTCCTGATGGGTATCCGAACCCAGCACCGACGAAGTGGCGTCTTCCGCCCACGCCGGATGAGGGCCTCCATCGACGTCACGCTCCGATCACAGCCGTGACGATGAAGCCGACAGCCGCCGCCGCCATGACCACTGTGGCGAGGACGCACAGCGTCAGGCTGAGGGGGCCACTGACGCGCTGCTTCATGATTCGGCGATCGGCGGCGACCGCGGTGATCGCAGCGAGCAGAGCAGGCGCCACAACCCCATTGATGCCGGCAGCAAGGATCAGCGCGTGGATCGGGTTGAGGCCCAGGTAGTTGAGCGCAACCGCAGCCGCCATCGCGAACGCCAGGATCACGTAGAACGTGGGACGGTACCGCGGCTTCAGCCCGAGCGTGCCGCCGAATCCGAAGAACTCCCTGACGGCGTACACCGCCGAGCCGGCCATGACCGGGATCGCCAGCAGACCTGTGCCGATGATGCCGACGGCGAAGAGCACAAAGGCGGCGCGACCAGCCAGTGGCGCCAGTGCCGAGGCGGCCTGGTCCGCCGACTGGATGTCACCACCGCCGTGCGCGTGCAGCACGGTTCCCGACGTCAACAGGATGGCGAACATGACGACCTGCGCGAACAGCGTTCCAGCGAGGATGTCCAGCCGCGCCATGCGCAGCCGCTTCACCGAGACACCCACCCGGTCATGCTTGTGGATGTCACCACGCTCGCGCTGCGCATCGACCTCCGAGGAGGCCTGCCAGAAGAACAGGTAGGGGGTGATGGTGGTACCGAAGATGGCAACCAGGTTGCCGATGAAGGCACTCGAGAGTTCGACGTGGGGGATGACAGTGGCCTTGAGGACCTCAAGGACGTTGGGGTGGCTGAGCACTGCCGTGATGACATAGGCGAAGAGCACGACGGTCAACCACTTGAGGATCTGGGCTATCCGCTCATAGCTGAGGAAGGTCACCGCCGCCAGGATCCCGAGGCCGACCGGTGCCACCGCCCAGACCCGCCGGATGTGGCCGCGGCTCAGCAATTCAACTCCGGCACTCACGGCTCCCAGATCGGCACCCACGTTGAAGACGTTGGCGATTAGCAGAGATCCGATGAGCAGCCCCACCACCCAGGCCGGCACCTTGAGGCGCAGCACGCGACCAAGCCCCACCCCCGTCCCCAGCGCGATGCGCCCGCACATCTCCTGGACCGCTGCCATTAACGGGTAGGTGAACAGCGTCGTCCACAGCAGGCCGTACCCCGCTTGGCTGCCCGCTTGCGAATAGTTGCCGATGCCGCTAGGGTCGGCGTCGCTGGCGCCGGTGACCAGACCTGGTCCGAGAACACGCAGGGCGTCGCGCGGGTTGTGAATCTCCACCGGGCCGTCCGCGGCGGCGACGCCGCCCTTGAGCATGGTGCGGCGTCCCGGGTCGGTCCTCTGGGCGTGTCGCCGCAGAGGGTCCTTGCTGGCCTGCTCCGTCCCCTGCTCCGGCGTGCAATCTGTCACGCGGCTGCGCCCGTCCCCGGGCGCGAAGGCGATCCGGTCACCGGGTCGCCAACCCCACCAGGAGGCGGTCGACGCCGCGACGAACGTTCGCCCATTGCATGCTCTGCGGCGCTGCGGCGGCGTGGAACATCAAGCCATCGACGATGGCGAGTATGAGCCGGGCCAGGGTGGTGGCGGGGACGCCGCCGCCGTACTCGCCACTCCTGATGCCCTCCGCGAGCGCTTCGGAGAGAAGCCGGCGGCGCCGCTCGAGTCGCTCGACAAATCGATCCCTCACCTCCCGCTCGCGGAAGGTCTCAGCCCACAGGTCGGCCCGCACCTGCATGCGCGCCTGGTCCTCGTGGTCGGCGAGCATCACCTCGGCAAAGAGCCGCAGTCGAGAGAGCCCCGGTCTGTTCGACATGATGGTGGCGCGGACGCGATCTTCCAGCGCGGTCGCGTCCTCGTCGAGCAGCGCGAAGAGCACGTCGTGCTTGCGCTTGAAATAGAGGTAGAAGGACCCTTTGCTGACGCCTGCCTCCGCGCAGATGTCCGCGACGCGAAGATCGCAATACCCGGTCCGCGCGACAGAGCGCCACGCCGCGTCGACGATGCGCTGACGATGGTTGAGCCGCTGTTCTGCATTGAGCCTGGGCATGGGCCTCCTTCCGTTCGGGCGGTGGCAATCGGCCGAGCCCCACCATTCTAAGTACGCGGCACCTTTCAGTACCAGGGGGTACTCAGCGGCGGAGGTTGACGCGGTTGAGACAATTACGGGGGGGGGCGGTCCTCCGTCGTCGGGCTGGGACGGGGCAGCCAGCACGCCGTTCTTTCCTTGCGCTGCGAGGTACGGTGGAGTCATTCTAGGTGGCAGTTCAGTACCGGCGGGTACGTTAGGGGCGCTCACGGGTGCCGTTCATGGGAGGGCGAAATGGCC
>JBHELP010000091.1:0-5008 GCA_046263035.1 Candidatus Dormibacteria bacterium
GTGCTCAACAGCGCAACCGGCGGAGGCCTCGTTCGAGGGCGCCCACGGCGAGGTCCAGGTCGGAGTCACCATGGGCGGAGGAACAGAAAGCACTGGTGTGGAATAGGTCCACTCCCTCCTCGCGGAGCATGGAGCCGAACCGTGACTGAGCGCGGGGATCGTCGAGCTCCGAGTGGACGATGCTGCTGAGGCGCCACACCCGACCCGGCACACCGGCGGCGGTCAGCGCCTGGCACCATCCCTCCTCGAGCCGCCGAGCATGATCGTCGGCACGGTGGAGGGCTCGGCGTCGGCGAGAGCATTGAGAGTGGCGCATCCCGCGGCCGCGGTGAGGGGATTGGCGTTGAAGGTGCCCGGATGGGCGACCACGGGAGCAGTGCGCGGGTTGCCTGTACCCAGAACGTCCATGACTCCTGACAGGCCCCCCACGCCCCCCCCGGGCAGGCCGCCGGCCATGATCTTGCCGAAGGCGGTCAGGTCCGGAGTGAGTCCCGTCCGGGCCTGGATGCCCCCGGTGCTGACGCGAAACCCCGTGACCACCTCATCGAGTATGAGCAGGGCACCCGCATGATGACAGGCCTCCTGCGCTGCGTGGAGGTATCCGGCATCGAGTGGTGTCTGTCCGTAGTGCGCTCCCGACCCCTCGAGGATCAGTGCTGCGGCCCCCTGGAGGGCCCTTTGCAGTGCATCCACATCCCCGGGGGCGACCACCCGGGTGAGCGCTGTGGTGGCCGCCGGCACGCCTCCGCCGGTGATCCGGCGGCCGCCATCGTCGAGGTTGACGCACACAGCGTCGTACCAGCCGTGAAAATGGTCGTCGAGCTTGACGATGGCATCGCGGCCGGTTGCCGCCCGGGCGACCCGTAGGGCGAGCATCACCGCCTCCGTGCCGCTCCCGGTGAAGCGAAGACGCTCGGCTGCGGGCACCAAACCCCGGATCAACTCCGCCCACTCCACCTCCTGCGGGTTGCAGGCGCCGTAGTGGGTGCCCCGCTCCGCCTGCCGTTGAACGGCGCGCACCACGGTGGGATGGGCATGGCCGAGGATGAGCGCCCCATGGCCCATGGTGTAATCGACCAGCTCCCGCCCGTCCACCAGCCACTTCCGGCTGCCCTGCGCCCGGACGACATGGATCGGAGGTGAGTAGGAGCGGGCCACGTGCGTCGACCCGCCCGCCAGGACCGAGCGAGCCCGGGCGGCGATGTCGCCGCTCGCCGAGGGATTCCCCTGCACGGGTGTTGAGGGGAGTGGGGAGGGCGCCTCACCGAGGGCGTCAGCGGTCATTAGTTGCCCTCCTGTCAGATCGCCGGCATAGGGTTAGATGGTATGGCCCCGAGGGGACGATGGAGGCGACGGTGGGAATCGAACCCACGATGAAGGTTTTGCAGACCTCTGCCTTACCACTTGGCCACGTCGCCGCTTGCCTTGGTTTATATGGGATATGCGGGTTGCGCTTGGCGGTTTGAGCCCAAAAGGTGACAAGCACATTGCAAGCAGAATTGCAAGCACGAACGATTCTTTCCAATGGAATGATAGAGGTTTCAGCGCCAAGGTGGACGCAGGCAGGGGCATCACGGTGGCGGGCGTGGGCGTCGGAACGGGCGATAATCCGGCAGTGGGCGTTGTGATCCAAGCTGGGTTGGTCGGCCGAGAACGCGAGCTCGCCGCGTACGGTCGGTGGTTGGGCGAAGCCATCGAAGGTTGCCCTCGGGTGGTGCTGTGCCGTGGAGAACCGGGAATCGGTAAGACGCGGCTGGCCGAGGAGCTGGCGGCGCTGGCAATCGCGAAGGGTGTCTCGGCCGTGTGGGGCCGCGCCGGCGACTCCGAAGTAACCCCACCCTTCTGGCCCTGGCGACAACTCCTGCGCGCCCCCGGCGACCTGGTCGACCTGCGCGCCGTCGTCGCCGAACATGGCCTCACCACCGAGCTGGGCCGCCTCGCCCCGGATCTGCTTCCCGCTGCCCGGGAGCTCGGAGAGCATGCCTCGTCAGAGGATCGGTTCAGGCAGTTCGAGGCGGTTGCCCGACTGCTGCGTCAGGTGACCGGGTCACGCCCCATGGTCATGATCCTGGACGACGTCCATTGGGCTGACGAGCCGTCACTCCTGCTCCTCAAGCATGTGGCAAGGACGATGACCGGGGAGAGGCTGCTGTTCATCCTCAACTACCGGGATACCGAGCAGACCCACGCCGCGATCATGTCCGAGCTGCTCCGGGAGCCGGCCACGAGAGAGATGCATCTGACCGGTCTGGCGACTCCCGCGGTTGCCAGGCGACTGGCCGCGGTGGTAGGGGAGGAGGTCAACGCCGAAGAGGCCGATGAGGTGCGCGCTCAGACCGGGGGCAACCCCTTCTTCGTGGGTGAGCTGGGCAGGGTGCTGGCCGAGCGTCGTGCCGGCGGCCGCCCGTTGCCGATCACGGCGGCCCTGCGGGACGGTATGGGCGCTCGCCTGGGGCGGCTGTCGTCCCAGTGTGCACGGCTGCTCCAGGCTGCGTCGATCCTCGGCCTCGAGGTCCCGGTCCGAGTCCTCGCCGTCATGATGGGCCTCCCGATTGAGTCGTGTCTCGACGCCCTCGACGAGGCGGTTGCAGCCGGCCTCTTGGAGGTGGGGCCGACTCCGGCAGAGCACCGCTTCGTCCACTCGCTGATCCAGGACACCATCGCGGCAGGCATGGGCACATCCCAGCGCGTCCGCCTTCATCGACAGGCGGCCCATGCCATCGAGCAGGTCCACGCCGGGCACATCGAATCCCGTCTGTTCGACATCGCTCGCCATTGGGCTGAGTCGGCGGTGCAGGGTGACGCCGCCACGGCGTCGAGATGGATCCACCGGGCGGGCGACGAGGCCATGCGCCGGCTCGCCTTCGAAGAGGCCGCACGACTCTTCCGCTTAGCGCTCGATGCCGGTGGCGGGGAGATCGACGATGTCGAGCGGTGCCGGTTGCTGCTGGCGCTGGCCGCCGCGCGGCACGCCTTCGCCGACGTGACCGGCCGGCTCGACGCCTGCCTCCAGGCCGCGGCCGTCGCCCGACGGATCGGACGTTCCGACCTTCTAGCCGGCGCGGCACTCTTACTCGAGGGTGTGTTCGGTCAATCCGAGACCAACCTCGCGGCCAGGCGACTCTGCGAGGAGGCCATCGCCACCCTGGACCCCACGGACACAGCGCTGCGAGCCCGGCTCAAGGCGAGATTGGCGGCGGCATGCGTGTATCTCCTGGATTTCGGACCGGCCGGCTCAGCCAGCGAGGAGGCTATCGGGTTGGCGGATCAGTGTGGTGGTGATCGAGGTGCTCTGGTCGCCGCCCTGCACGCGCGCCAGCTGGTGTGCCAGGGTCCCGACGGCCTCGAGGAGCGGGAGAGGCTGGCCGACCGGATGCAGGCCGTCGCGAGGGAGACTCGGGACCCGGGTACCGAGATGTGGGCCCATCTGTGGCGGATCGACGCCTGGTTCCAGCGCGGCGATCTCGGTGCCGCGGCGCGCTCGCTGGACACGGTGGCACCGCTGGTGCCCGAGGTGGGCGGCCCCTGGGCGCGCTGGCAGCTGCTGCGGGGCCGCGCCGCGCTCGCCCAGTCCCAGGCGCGCTTCGCGGATGCGCGGCGGCTCGCCGATGATGCCTTCGCGGCAATCGAGTACACCGGCAATGTGTTCGCGGTACTCCCGCTGGCGGCGCTGTTACAGAACGTGGGACATCACACAGGGCACGACGAACGATCGCTCGCCCTCAACCGACTGGCCGGTACCGCAGCTGCCGAGATCGACTTTCCCACCGAGGGTGTGATGCTTACTCTTGCCCCCGCCCACCTTCTGGTGGAGGTCGGGCGGCTTTCTGAGGCGGCTGCTCTGTACCGCTCGCTCGGCCCGGTCGCCGGTTGGAAGCCGCACGAGCATGCGACCCTCTTCGCCTTCGCCTTCGGGGTAGGCGTGGCGGTCGCACTGGACAATTCCGACGATCTTGGGGCGCTGCGGAAGAGACTGGCACCGTACCGCGGACACCACGTGAGCGCCGCCGGTTCGATCGGCTACTTCGGCCCTGTCGAGTTGTGGCTGGGAATTTCAGCCGTTCATCTCGGCTTGCTCGAGGAGGCGGTGGCCGACCTCGAGCAGGCGGTGCGCACGTGCGCGGTCAACGGCGCCCACGGCTTTCACGCCGAGGCCCGGTACGAGCTCGGAGCCGCGCTCGCCCGCCGGGCCGTCGGTGGTGATCTGTCCCGCGCTCGTTCACTGGTCGCGGAGGCGGCCAGTCAGGCGGTCGGGCTTGGCATGGTGCCTCTGGCCGCCAGGGCCCGGCAGCTGATCGAGCGACTCGATGCAGCTGAAGCCGCCCCCTTAACGCCGCGGGAACGCGAGGTGGCTGAGCTTGTGGCCAGGGGTCTGACGAATAAGGAGATCGCCGCCACGCTCTTTCTCTCCGAGCGAACGGCACAGAACCACGTTCAGCATATCCTCCTCAAGCTGGACTTCTCCACCAGAAGTCAGATCGCAGCGTGGATAGTGCGCCGCACGTGAGCACGCTGCCGGCGCGATGGACGCCGGGCGCGAGGAGGCGCACATGCTGAGAGATGGCAGCCCAGGGAGACCGCCCGAGCTTGCCAACCCGGGCGCACGATCTCGGCAAGTCATCGCCGAACGCGGCGCCAAAGAATGAGTATGGAGACTGAGTAATTCGGCGGATGACGGCCGAGAGAATGCTCGATATCGTGCCGGAGCAACCTGGAAGCGCACTCAAGGAGGCTCCCGTGACCACCGCATCCCCGACCGCAGTACAGCCCCACGAGATCATCTGGAATCTGACGAATGCCGTTGTCGCCTCCAGGTCGCTTCATGTCGCAGCTGAGCTCGGTGTGGCCGACCACATCGATGATTGTCCGGTGGCCGTCGATGAGTTGGCGGTCGCCTGCGTCGCCGACCCGGAGGGACTGGAGCGGGTGCTGAACCTTCTGGCCGCGCGCGGCATCTTCGAGCGGGGCGCGGACGGTTATGTACACACGGACGCCTCACGGCTTCTGC
>JBHELP010000092.1:0-13534 GCA_046263035.1 Candidatus Dormibacteria bacterium
CTCACTGATGAGGATGGCGTCCTCGAAGTTGTAGCCCTCCCAGGGCATGAAGGCGACGAGGATGTTCCGGCCCAGTGCGAGCTCACCATCCTGGGTCGAGGGGCCGTCGGCGAGGATGTCACCGGGCTGGACCCGTTGACCGGTGTTCACCGTGATCCTCTGGCTCAGGCAGGTCCCCTGGTTGCTGCGGACGAACTTGTGGACGCCGTACCAGATGTCGGCCGAGCCGTCGTCGGGGCGAACCAGGATGCCGATGCCGAAGTCCTGGCCGCTGCGCACCTTGACCACGGACCGATCGTTGTCGTCGGGCTCGGGCCAGGAGACGCCCACAACGGTTCCGGCGCTGCGCGACAGCACCATCTCCCCGCTGTTGCGGGCGGCGTGCACCTCCATGCCGGTGCCCACCACGGGTGACTCCGTGACCAGCAGTGGGACCGCCTGGCGCTGCATGTTCGATCCCATCAACGCCCGGTTGGCATCGTCGTGCTCGAGGAAGGGGATGAGCGCCGTGGCCACCGAGACGGTCTGCTTTGGAGACACGTCCATGTAGTCGACCTCTGTGATGGGCAGCTCTTTAAAGGTGTGGTGCGCCCGGCACGCCGTGTGAGCCACCGAGAACTGGCCGTTCTCGTCGACCGGTGCGTTGGCCTGGGCGATGGTGTACTTGTCCTCCTCGTCGGCGCTGAGGAAGACGACCTCGTCGCTGACCCACGGCCGTATGGACACCTCATCGACGGAGGCCCGGCGTAGTGCGGTGAGATGCTCGCCCGTGATGACGGCGCCCTCGCTGACACCCGCGTCTGGGTAATCTCTGGCGGCGGTCCGGCCGGCAAGGATTCCCTCATTGTCCACGGCTACGTTGCGGTGGACCCGGCGGAACGGGGTCTCGATGAAGCCGAACTCGTTTACCCGGGCGAAGGTGGCCAGCGAGCCGATGAGTCCGATGTTGGGCCCCTCAGGGGTCTCGATCGGGCAGATGCGGCCGTAGTGGCTGTGGTGCACGTCACGGACGTCGAAGCCCGCCCGCTCACGGCTCAGGCCTCCCGGGCCAAGGGCGGAGAGCCGCCGCTTGTGGGTCAGCTCGGCAAGAGGGTTGGTCTGATCCATGAACTGGCTGAGCTGGCTGGAGCCGAAGAACTCCTTGATGGCCGCTACCACAGGGCGCGCGTTGATCAGGCTGGCGGCGGTCACAGTCGTCGCGTCGCAGATGGTCATCCGTTCCTTGATGATCCGTTCCATACGGATGAGACCCATGCGGAACTGGTGCTGCAGCAGCTCGCCGACGGCCCGGACGCGACGGTTGCCGAGATGGTCGATGTCGTCGGCTTCGCCCACCCCATTGTTGAGGTGGAGCACCTTTCGGATGATGGAGACAAAGTCCTGGTTGTCCAGAACGCGGCGCTCCTTGTCCCAGGCGCGTACACGGGCCTCGTCCTCACTGATGCCAAGATTCTTGTCCAGCTTGAAGCGACCCACCTTGCTGAGATCGAAGCGGCGCGAGTTGAAGAAGAGCGAGCTCAGGAGGTTGCGAGCGTTCTCCACCGTCGGGGGATCTCCGGGGCGGATCTTGCGATAGAGCTCGATCAGCGCCTCCTCGACCGTGGACGTCGGGTCCTTGTCCAGGGTTGCCTGGATGTACTGGTGCTCTGGGTCGGTATCGACGTCCCGGAACAGGGCCTTGATGTCGTCGTTGCTGACGTACCCCAGGGCGCGCACGAGGGTGGTGATCGGAACCTTGCGCTTGCGGTCAATCTTGACCGTGATGACGTCCTTGCTGGAGGTCTCTATCTCCAGCCAGGCGCCTCGGTTGGGGATGAGCTTGGCGGCATAGAGCAGCCTTCCCGTGGCCCTGTCCTCGGTGGCGGTGAAGTAAACCCCGGGGGACCGGACCAGCTGTGAGGTGACCACCCGCTCCGTGCCGTTGACGATGAAGGTGCCCTCCGGCGTCATCACGGCGAAGTCGCCCATGAAGACCTCCGCCTCCTTTATCTCGCCGGCGTTGTCACCAGTCTTGATGTGAAGCCTGGTGTTGATCCGAAGCGGAGCCGAGAAGGTCATGTCCCGCTGACGGCACTCCTCCTCGTCGATCTTGGGCTCGCCGAACTGGTAGTCCATGAAGCGGAGCTCGTAGTTCTTACCCGTGTAGTCCGTGATCGGGTTGATCTCGTCGAAGAGCTCCCGGAGACCGTCGCTGCAGAACCACC
Source organism: Candidatus Dormibacteria bacterium (assembly GCA_046263035.1). Lineage (GTDB taxonomy): Bacteria > Chloroflexota > Dormibacteria > Aeolococcales > Aeolococcaceae > JBHELP01. The sequence goes on from JBHELP010000092.1 coordinate 2,205, forward strand.
CAAAGGAATCCAGCTGGGTCTGGATGAGGTTGCCGACCTCCAGCTTGTCGGCGATTCGACCGTAGTTGTGGCGGTCGGGGAGGGTGGCAGCAGTTTGGACCATGTGTTACAGTTCCCCCTGGGCATATTTATGGCGACCCAAAGCGGTCGCTGGCGCAAACGCCGATCGTATCAAATCCTGCAGGGCACCGGCCCTTTGCGCCTCCCACCCGCATGGGAGCCCTGCCCCATGGGGTCGGGATCCTCAGTACAGGGGCCATCGCCCGTCGGCCTTCCCATCGCGTCCAGGGGGTGGGAGCGGGCTTCGCTGACCGATGGAGGCGTCACGCCGCAGCCGGCCGGCTCATCTTTCCAGGGCGGGGCCCTCGCTTGATCACCTGTACGGTCACGGCAACCGGCCGGTCCCGCTTCTCGTGGTGCGTGGGAGACACCTCTACCGCGTCGGGCGTTCGAGCGGCCGCGGCGCCCTCGGAAACGCGATGATCGCCCGGCGGTAGCTGCCGGCACCGCGTCCCCGTGGCTGCACCACGGCCCCTGGAGCGGCCCCGTCGCGACTCCACCCGTTGCGGTCACCGTTGTATCCGCATGGTGTCTGTCGTGTCGCAGATCGCCGATGCCATCGGTAGGCGACGAGATCGGGACGGACACTGACCGCGACACCGGCACCCCGCCGGTCGTAGGTGAGGTAAGTCCCATGGTCGGTTTCGGCAAGGCGGTGAAGATGACGATGGCCGGCGGTCACGGCTGGCACGCGGCCGTGGCCGCAGGGGCCACACTCCTGATGGGCTCGGTGGGAGTGGTGGCAATCAACCACCAGGGCGAGGCCGCGACGGCGGCTCCGGTGGTGCATCGGACGGCGATCCCGGTTACCGCGGTGGCTCCGGTGATACTTCCGGACGAGGTCACACCAGGCCCCCTTCCGCCGCCGGGGACGACATCCGTTCCGGTCGCGCCTGTGGCTCCTCGGGTTCTGCCCCGAACGCCGGCGCTGAAGCCGGCACCGTCAAAGGCGCCGGCCCGCACCGCCGCACCCGTCTCGCATACCAACTACCTGACAAGCGATGACGGCACGCTAAACACTGGCGTGGGGACCTACAGCGACTGCACGGGCAACAGTCCCCTTGCATCGGATCAGGCCGCGATCCTCACCTGCGTCACTGGGCGGCTGTACTTCGTCGGGCACAACTACGGCGTGTTCACGCCTCTCATCCACATGAACACGGGCGACGGGATCACCTACTGGGATGCCCGGTCCGTTCCCCACCACTACCGTGTGGTCGCCGTCGTGCCTGCCTGGCAGCGCGCCAACGGTCCTCCGCCGCCGAGCCAGTCCAACGTCACCGCCCAGTTCCAGACCTGCGCCACTCCTGATGGCGAGGTCGATCGCATCCTCAACGCTGTCTCGGACCCCACCGACACCTCACCCACTGTGCTCTCGCCGGTGATAGCTGCGGCCGCCCCCGTTGTGAACACCGTCACAACCACAACCAGCACGACAACCACCACTTGGTCGGGCCTTCTCGGGAAGTTGCTCGGTCGCAGGTAGGGGCTCCGCTCTCCTCACAGGGCCGGCTTTCTTCGGGAAGCCGACCCTTTCTGCGCGAAGCCTGAGCTACTTGACCTCCACCGAGGCGCCGGCCTCGGCCAGCTTGCCCCGAACGGTCTCCGCCTCATCCTTGGAAACGCCCTCCTTGACGGGCTTCGGTGCGGAATCCACCAGATCCTTGGCCTCTTTGAGCCCGAGCCCTGTGATCTCGCGAACGGCCTTGATCACGTTGATCTTGGCATCGCCGGGGCCGGTCAGCACGACGGAGAACTCGGTCTGCTCCTCAGGCGCGGCGGCCTCAGCACCCCCTCCGGAAGGAGCAGCAGCCGCGGCGGCGGCCACGGCCGGCTTGATGCCCAGCTTTTCGTCCATCAGCTTGAGCGCGTTGACGACGTCGAGGACGGTCCACTGCTCCAGCGCCTCCACGAACTCCGCGGGTCCCAGTTTGGTTGCCATTGGTTTCTCCTGTTGATGTGCCACTGCACGTGGTCAAAAGATTGGGTCGATACGTCGGCGGACTTCCTATGCGCGCCGGTCGGCTGGCCGTGCGGTTGCTTTGCTGCCGTGCCGATCCTCCGGCGCTGCCGGGGTGCTCCGTCGCTAGGCGGCCTCCAAGCGCTGGCGATAGCTGTCGAGCGCGGATGCAAGGGTGGCGGGGACGGAGGCCAGCGAACCCGCCAGCCTGGTCATGGGCGATGCCATGGTTCCGGCGAGTTGGCTGAAGAGGGCTTCACGCGAGGGAAGAGTGGCCAGCGTCTTCACGCCCTCCGCGTCAAGGAGTTGCCTCTCCACCATGCCCGCAACCATGGGCAGGCGCCGGTTGGCCTTGAAATAGTCATTGAGCAGCCGTGCCGGGGCCGACAGCTCACCGTACCCGAGGGCCAGGCCGACGGGGCCGACCAGCGCCGGCGAGAACTGCTCCAGGCCGGCGGCCGCGGCGGCGCGGCGTGCGAGGGTGTTCTTGACTACGACGTACTCCACACCATCAGGGCGAAGGGTGGAACGGAGCTCCTGCAGTTGCTTCACGGTCAGGCTACGATAGTCGGTGACAATCGCGGAGGTGGCCCGGGTCAGCCTCTCGGTGAGGTCTGCGACGGCCGCCTGCTTGCGCGGACCTGCCCGGACGGCGGCGGCGCCGTCGCTGGGGGTGTCGGCCATGGTTCTCCTCCGTGGCGATGCGGACCCGACCCTGTGGTGGGCGGTAAGCCGGCGTCGGAGGACGAGGGCCGGACGCTCCACTCACCTACGCAGGAGATTGAGCGGCGGATGCCACGCCTGCGGTCTGGGGCGAGAAGTGCTGTGTCTGCGGGCAGGATAGCAGGAGGCTGGTAGAGGCCGTCGGCGTGGACCGGGCAGGCGGCCCGGGCTCGAACCCGTGTAAGCTTGCGAACTCGCCTTGGGCGCTGGTACGCTCCCGTATTGCTCACATGGCGATGTTGTATTCGCGCTCGCCCCTCCGCGGGGGCAGCACTTTGCCACTGATGGAGAGGCGTGCCCACAATCCAGCAGCTGGTCCGCAAGGGGCGGAAGACCAGCGTCAAGAAGACCAAGGCCCGAGCCCTGCGGGGATCCCCGCAGCGGCGCGGTGTCTGCGTGCGCGTCTATACCACCACGCCCAAGAAGCCCAACTCGGCGCTTCGTAAGGTAGCCAGGGTCCGTCTCACCAGCAAGGCAGAGGTCACCGCCTACATCCCGGGCATAGGGCACAACCTCCAGGAGCACTCCGTCGTCCTGATCCGAGGCGGACGGGTCCGCGACCTCCCGGGTGTCCGATACCACATCATCCGCGGCACCCTGGACACCGCCGGCACCAAGAACCGCAAGCAGGGCCGGAGCAAGTACGGCGCCAAGCGCGAGAAGAAGGCCTCCTGATGCCACGCCGTCAGCGGGTCTCCAAGCGGACCATCCTTCCCGACCCGATCTATGCCAATGCCGGGCTTGCCAAGTTCATCAACTGCCTGATGCTCGAGGGCAAGAAGAGCGTGGCCGAGCGGATCGTCTACGACTCCTTCGAGAAGATCCGCCGTTCGTCGCGGCGCGAGCCCCTCGACGTCTTCGACGTTGCCGTGCGCAATGTCACCCCCGTCCTCGAGGTCAAGCCCAAGCGCGTGGGTGGGGCGACCTATCAGGTGCCCGTGGAGATCCGCCACGACCGGCGCGCCGCGCTGGCCCGGCGCTGGATCATCCGCTACGCTCGCGCCCGGCACGGCAAGAGCATGGCCGACAAGCTCGCCGCCGAGCTCATGGACGCGTCCAACAACGTCGGTGCCTCCATCAAGCGCAAGGAGGACACCCACAAGATGGCGGAGTCCAACAAAGCGTTCTCCCACTTCCGCTACTGATGGCCACCGCAGTAGCGACCCGCGCCTTTCCGCTTGAGAAGACCCGGAACATCGGGATCATGGCCCACATCGATGCGGGCAAGACCACCACCACCGAGCGAGTCCTCTTCTATACGGGGCGCACCCACAAGATCGGCGAGGTCCACGAGGGCACGGCGATCATGGACTGGATGCCGCAGGAGCAGGAGCGCGGCATTACCATCACCTCGGCGGCCACCGCGGCCGAGTGGCGGGGCCACCGCATCAACATCATCGACACACCGGGCCACGTCGACTTCACGGTTGAGGTGGAGCGAAGCCTCCGGGTGCTCGACGGAGCCGTCGCCGTCTTCGACGCCGTCGCCGGGGTCGAGCCCCAGTCGGAGACGGTCTGGCGCCAGGCCGACAAGTACGACGTGCCGCGCATCTGCTTCATCAACAAGATGGACCGGATCGGGGCCAACTTCTTCTCCGCGGTGGAGGCCATCCGGGAGCGCCTCGGCGCCAATCCGGTGGTGGTCCAGCTTCCCATCGGCAGTGAGGACACCTTCGCCGGCGTCATCGACCTGATCAACGAGGTGGCCATCACCTACACCGACGATCTCGGCACCACCATCGAGAAGGCGGAGATCCCCGAGGACATGCGTGGGCAGGTGGCCACCTACCGGCACAACCTTCTGGAGGCCGTGGCCGAGGCCGACGACGGGCTGATGATGAAGTACCTCGAGGGTGAGACCCTCACCCATGACGACATCGTCCACGGCCTCCGCGCCGGCACCGTGTCCCGGCGACTGGTACCCGTCCTCTGCGGGAGCGCGCTCAAGAACAAGGGCGTGCAGCCGATGCTCGACGCCGTCGTGGACTTCCTGCCCTCACCCCTGGACAAGCCGCCGCTCGAGGGGTCGAGCCCCGGCCAGGACAACCTGGTCCTCCGCGCCGCCAGCGACGAGCAGCCCTTCAGCGCCCTGGCATTCAAGATCGCCACCGACCCCTTCGTCGGCAAGCTCACCTTCTTTCGGGTGTACAGCGGCGTACTCCGCAGCGGCAGCTATGTCTACAACGCCACCAAGAGCGAGCGGGAGCGGGTCGGCCGAATCCTCCAGATGCACGCCAACCACCGCGAGGACCTCGAGGAGGTTCATGCGGGAGACATCGCCGCCGCCATCGGACTGCGCAAGACCACCACCGGCGACACGCTGTGCGAGGAGAAGTCCCCGGTCATCTTCGAGAACATCAGTTTCTCGGATCCCGTCATCAGCGTGGCCATCGAGCCGCGCACCAAGGCCGACATGGACAAGATGGGCATCGCTCTTCAGAAGCTGGCCGAGGAGGATCCCACCTTCCGGGTCAAGACCGACGACGAGACCGGGCAGACCGTCATCTCGGGGATGGGCGAATTGCACCTCGAGATCATCGTCGACCGGATGTTCCGTGAGTTCAAGGTCGACGCCAATGTCGGCAAGCCGCAGGTTGCCTACCGGGAGACGATCGGCACCCCCGCCCATGGCACCGGGCGCTTTGTCCGGCAGTCGGGTGGACGTGGCCAGTACGGCCACGTCGAGCTGGAGCTGGAGCCCAACCAGGGGAAGGGCTTCGAGTTCGTCAACAAGATCGTCGGCGGTTCGGTTCCAAAGGAATACATCGCCCCAACGGCGCGGGGGGTGGCCGACACCCTGACCAGCGGCGTGCTCGCCGGCTTCCCGGTGGTCGACGTCAAGGTCACACTGGTCGACGGCTCCTACCACGACGTCGATTCCAACGAGCAGGCCTTCTCGATCGCCGGCTCCATGGGCTTCAAGGACGGCATGCGCAAGGCGAAGCCCCAGCTCCTCGAGCCGATCATGAAGGTCGAGGCCGTCATGCCCGAGGAGTACATGGGCGACGTCATGGGCGAGCTGGCCGGCCGTCGCGGCCAGATCCTCGGCATGGAGAGCCGGGGCACGGCCCAGATCGTCAGCGCCCTGGTTCCCCTGGCCACCATGTTCGGCTACTCCACGGAGCTGCGAAGCATGACCCAGGGACGGGCGACGTACTCGATGGAGTTCGACCACTATCAGGCCCTTCCCCAGACCCTTGCCGACGAGATCGTTGCCAAGGCGCGGGGATAGGGCGGACGGCATGAGCAGGCAGACGGAACAGCTTTAAGAGGCAGAGAATGGCAAAGAAGAAGTACGACAGCAGCAAACCCCACGTGAACGTGGGCACCATCGGCCACATCGACCACGGCAAGACCACGCTCACCGCGGCCATCACCAAGGTGCTGGCGGAGAAGGGCGGTGCCCAGTTCCGCTCCTTCGACTCCATCGACAACGCTCCCGAGGAGAAGGCACGGGGCATCACCATCGCCACTGCCCACGTCGAGTACGAGACGGCCAACCGGCATTACGCCCACGTCGACTGTCCGGGTCACGCCGACTACCTCAAGAACATGATCACCGGGGCGGCACAGATGGATGGCGCCATCCTGGTGGTCGCCGCCACCGACGGTCCCATGCCACAGACCCGCGAGCACATCCTCCTTGCCCGCCAGGTCGGGGTTCCCTATGTCGTGGTCGCCCTCAACAAGGTCGACGCCGTCGACGACCCCGAGTTGCTGGAGCTCGTCGAGCTGGAGATCCGGGAGCTGCTCAGCAAGTACGACTTTCCCGGTGACGACATCCCTGTGGTCCAGGTCAGCGCCCTCAAGGCGCTGGAGGGCGACAAGGAGGCCGAGGATCAGATCACCAAGCTCATGGACGCGGTTGACAGCTACATCCCCGTCCCCGAGCGGCCCATCGACAAGCCCTTCATGATGCCCATCGAGGACGTCTTCTCGATCGAGGGTCGCGGCACCGTGGTCACCGGTCGCATCGAGCGTGGCGTGATCAAGGTCAACGAGCCGGTCGAGATCGTCGGTATCAAGGACACCTCCAAGACCGTGGTCACCGGCGTGGAGATGTTCCACAAGATCGTCGACCTCGCCGAGGCGGGCATGAACGTGGGCTGCCTCATCCGGGGGGTCAAGCGCGAGGAGGTCGAGCGCGGGCAGGTGCTGGCCAAGCCGGGCACGATCACGCCCCACACGCGGTTCAAGGCCCAGGTGTACGTCCTCACCAAGGACGAGGGTGGGCGGCACACGCCGTTCTTCACCAACTACCGGCCCCAGTTCTACATCCGCACCACGGACGTCACCGGCACCATCTCCCTTCCCGAGGGGACCGAGATGTGCATGCCCGGCGACAACGTCGAGATGGCCATCGAGCTGATCACCCCGATCGCCGTCGAAGACGGCATGCGCTTTGCCATCCGTGAGGGTGGCAGGACCGTGGGCGCCGGGGCGGTCACCAGCATCGAGAAATAGCGGTACCAGGAGAACAGAGAACCCACTCGTCGTCATGGCACAAAAGATTCGCATCAGGCTCAAGGCCTACGACCACCGCGTCCTGGATCAGGCGGCGTCGAAGATCGTCGACACCGCCAGTCGCACGGGAACGCGAGTGGCCGGGCCTGTGCCGCTGCCCACCAGCATCTCCAAGTACACGGTGATCCGCTCGCCGTTCATCGACAAGGACTCCCGCGAGCAGTTCGAGATGCGGACTCACAAGCGAATTCTCGACATCCTGGATCCGAATCCAAAGGTTGTCGATGCGCTGATGCGACTGAATCTGCCGTCGGGTGTGAACATCGAGATAAAGCTGTGAGATTCGGAAGGAACGAGGGTCGCCCCGGGCGGCCCCTGCCGCCCGCCTGCCCCGAGGCCTCGCGATTGGTGGTTGGGGCGATGGCGGCGCATCACACCCCCGAGCTCGGCGGCCTTCCCGGGGCCTCGTCGGCGTCGCTTTGGTGTGACGGCTCATGAGCAAGGGCTTGCTGGCCCGCAAGGTGGGCATGATGCAACTGTTCACGGAACGGGGCACGGTCGTACCGGTCACCGTGTTGGAGGCGGACTCCTGTCACGTGGTCCAGCGCAAGTCGGCTGCGATCGACGGCTATGAGGCCGTCCAGCTGGGTTTCGGCGAAGCCAGGGCGCAGGGGGTGAACAAGCCCATGCGCGGGCACTTCAAGAGGGCCGGCGTCAAGCCGTTGCGCAAGGTGATGGAGGTTCGTGATGCCGGCGAGCCGGCGCCGGGCACGCGGGTCGGCGTGGACATCTTTCATGCGGGTGACCGGGTCGATGTCACGGGGATAAGCCAGGGCAAGGGCTTTGCCGGCACCGTCAAGCGCCACAACTTCAGCCGGGGCCCGGTGAGCCACGGTTCCATGAACACCCGGCAGCCAGGATCCATCGGCTCCGTCGACGCGGCGCGGGTGTTCAAGGGCATGAAGATGGGCGGTCACATGGGCGCCGCCCGCACGACCATCCGTGGTCTCGAGGTGGTGCGTGTCGATGAAGACCGCAGCCTGCTGCTGGTCAAGGGATCCGTGCCCGGTCACCGCAACAGTGTCGTTCTGGTCCGCGATGGCGAGCGCACCGGAGTGCTCTCATGACCGCGGCCGCGATCGTCGACGCGAAGGGCGCCTCGAAGGGCAGCGTCGACCTCCCCGAGTCGCTCTTCGGCGGTCCGGTGAACCGAGCCGTGATGCACCAGGCGCTTGTCCGCCAACTCGCCAACGCCCGTCAGGGGACGAGCGACACCAGGGTTCGCTCGGAGGTCCGCGGTGGCGGCCGCAAGCCGCACCGCCAGAAGGGCACCGGCCGGGCGCGACAGGGCTCGATACGCTCGCCCCACTACGCCGGCGGTGGTGTCGTCTTCGGCCCCCATCCGCGGTCGTTCCGGCTGGACATGCCACGCAAACAACGCCGGCTGGCCCTGAGGAGCGCCCTCGCCGCCAAGGCGGCGGACTCGGCAATCTCAGTGCTGGACGGCTTCACCGCCGAGGCGCCGAGCACCCGTGCGGTGGCCGACCTCCTCACCGCGATCGGTGCCGGGGCACGTGCCCTGGTCATCCTGGGGTCTCACAACGATGTGCTCGAGAAGAGCGCGCGGAACCTGCCCGGGGTGACCGTCATCCTGGCCGGCAACCTGTCGGTCCGGGATTTGATGGTGGCGGACACGATATTGATCACGCCGGACGGGCTCGATCACATCGCGAGCACATTTGGAGCCGCCGCGTGAGCGAGCGATCCTTCGACTCCCTGGTCCGCCATCCCGTGGTCAGCGAGAAGTCGTACGCCGGCATGGCCGGGGGCCGATACACCTTCCGCTGCCACCCCACCGCCAACAAGATCGAGATACGCAGGGCCGTCGAGGAGGCATTCGCCTCCCAGAAGATCACCGTGGTCAATGTCAACACCCTGTCGGTGCGGGGCACTGAGCGGCGCCGGTCCCGAGGGCGGGCTCGGATCGTCGGTCACAGTCCCAGGTGGAAGAAGGCCGTGGTGACCCTCGCCCCGGGCCAGAAGATCGAAGGTTTGTTCGAGGGTGTATAGATGCCACTGACCAAATACAAGCCGACGAGTCCCGGCCGCCGCTTCATGTCGGTGAGCACCTTCGAGGAGGTCACCCGGGGACGCCCCGAGCGCTCCCTTGTCGAGCATCTGAAGAAGCACAGCGGGCGCAACGTGAGCGGCAAGATAACTGTTCGCCATCGTGGCGGCGGCCACAAGAAGCTCTACCGGATCATCGATTTCAAGCGCAACAAGCTTGATGTTCCGGGCAGGGTCGCCACCATCGAGTACGACCCCAACCGGAGCGCGCGCATCGCTCTCATCCACTACGCCGACGGCGAGAAGCGCTACATCCTCGCGCCCATCGGCGTGTCCGTCGGCTCGACCATCATGAACGGTCCGCGGGCGGAGATCAAGCCCGGGAACAGTCTTCCCATCACCAACATCCCTTTGGGGACCTCGGTTCACAACATCGAGCTCAACCCGGGCCGGGGCGGCCAGGTCGTGCGGTCCGCCGGCGGATCGGCGCAGCTGCTTGCCAAGGAGGGCTCGCAGGCCCAGATCCGCATGCCGAGCGGCGAGGTGCGGCGCGTGGACATCCGGTGCCAGGCGACCATTGGCCAGGTGGGCAATCCCGATCACGAGAACGAGAACTGGGGCAAGGCGGGCAAGACCCGCTGGCGAGGCTTCCGTCCCGCGGTTCGGGGGATGACAATGAATCCGACCGACCATCCCCATGGTGGGGGTGAGGGCAAGAGTGGCGCCGGCGGGCATCCGCAGACCCCCTGGGGGAAGCCGGCCCTCGGCTATCGCACCCGACACAACAAGAGAACCGATTCACAGATAGTCCGTGTCCGCAAGAGGAAGAAGTAAGTGTCCCGCTCGATGAAAAAGGGTCCCTTCTGCGATGAGCATCTGCTCAAGAAGGTTCAGATCCTCAACGCCAACCGCGACAAGCGGATCATCAAGACCTGGTCGCGTCGCAGCGACGTCTTTCCCGAGATGGTGGGGCACACCATCGCCGTTCACGATGGGCGCAAACATGTCCCTGTATTCATCAGCGAGACGATGGTCGGCCACAAGCTCGGCGAGTTCGCGGTGACGCGCAAGTATCGTGGCCACGGACACCACACCGAACGCAGCGCGGCGCTGAAGTAGGGATGCGCTGAGCCATGGAAGTTGTCGCCACGTCCAGATGGGTCCGGGTCACGGCGCGCAAGGCCCGCCTGGTTGCGGCCGGCGTGATCGGAATGCCGGTCGCCGATGCCCTGGCCGTGCTGACCTTCAGCCCCCGAGGAGTGGCCGGCGATGTGGCCAAGGTGATCAAGTCCGCCGCCGCCAACGCCGAGCACAACTACAACCTCGACGCCTCGTCGCTGCGGGTTGCCCGGGTTGAGGTCGAGGGGGCGATGATCATCAAGCGCTTCCGTCCCAAGCCGAGAGGCATGGCGGGAAGCATCTTCAAGCGGACCAGCCATCTCCGCGCCTACGTCACTGACGCCGATGTGGCCGCCACGTCACGGGGACCGGTGCGACGGGTCACCCGGGGCTTCGACACACCGGCGTCGCGGGGCGGAACGGGAGGGCCTGCCGCGGGCGAAAAGGCCACTCGAACCACGGCGCCCAAGGCCACCCGGGCGCGCAAGCCCCAGGCTGACGCTGCTGCCAAGACCCCGACCGCCCCGACCGCCCCGACCGCAACGACGGGCGGGGGGCGGTCGGACGACGTTGCGCAGCCACCGAAGCGCGCCACCGATGCCGGTGCGGGAGCGCCCGCGCCTGAGACCACGGCACCCACCAGGGGCGGACGCGGCTCCACGGGGCCGGAGGCCGCAGCCTCCACCAAGGCTGGGACGGCCGATGCTGGTACTGGCGCGCCCGCCCCTGAGACCAAGGCATCCACCAAGGCAGATGCCGGCTCGGGCACGGCGGAGAACAGCAAGGGCTCGCCGGCAGCACCCGAGGAGAGCCCGGACCAGCAAGCGACCACCAACGAGGACGCCACCTGATGGGACACAAGGTAAATCCGATCGGCTTCCGGCTTGGCGTCTATCGCAACTGGGACGCTCGCTGGTATGCCGACCAGGAGTACACC
>JBHELP010000093.1:0-3563 GCA_046263035.1 Candidatus Dormibacteria bacterium
GCCAAGAGCCGCAGGCGAGCCCTCGCTGGGTTTCGCCGTCTTCTTGCCACCGGCACACCGGACGGCAGGCCATCAGCGTTTCCATGGCAGAAGCATTACTTCCGAGGTACCGCTCCTGATGGCAGGCAGGCACCCGAGCACCAGTTGAAGCTGGCACTCAGGGACTTCAGCGAGGCCGAGCTGATGCCTGCGGCACGGCGTGACCCCTAATGACCGGCAAGGCGAGCCGGGATGGGGCGGCACCGATCTTCGTGGTCTGCTGCTCTCGATCGGGTTCCACGCTGTTGCGCTACATCCTTGATACCCATCCCCTGGTCGCCTGCCCGCCAGAGCTACACGTCGCCCAGCTCTGCAGACGATTGCTCAGGCTGTCACCACAGAGGGTGGAGGCCGGTGAGGCGGTGACAATGTAGGCCATCACGAGGGTGAGAGCCTGCGTGGCTGACATGCTCAGTCCCTACCTGGTAGGCCCGGGGAAGCGTCTCCTCTGTGACAAGTCGATCAGCACCGTGGACTGCATGGACGTTCTCGATCGCGTCTACCCTGATGCCCGCCTCATCTTTCTCTACCGAAATTGCCTTGATGTCGTGCATTCAGCGCTCGACGTGTGTCGCTGGAGCCTCCGTGGATACGGCTTCGAGGAGTACGTGCTCAGGACGCCTGGCAATCTCGTCGATGGTCTCGTCGATTACTGGGTGGAGAAGACTGGGGCCATGCTTGACTGGGAACAACGCTCTCCGCAGCGATGTCTGCGACTTCGCTATGAGGATCTCGTCCGCGAGCCGGAGTCCAGCGCCGCCGCGGTCTTCGGCCTTCTCGGCCTCCGGTGGGAACCTGGGATGCTCACTTCGGTGTTCACGACGCCGCATGAGCCGGGGGCCGGTGACCATGCGGTCGCCTTCACCAAGACAATTGAGGCCCGGTCCCTGGGCCTCGGCTCCAGCATCCCACTCGACCGCGTCTCGGCGGACCGCCGAGACGCAATGAATCCCCTTCTCGATACCCTCGGTTATCCCACCGTGGAAGACGGTTGGAATGATCTGCCTTCCTCCTTCGGGAATCGACCGGCTGCCCCGGCCGCATATTGCCAGCGGGTGCAGAGCATCATGGCGAACGTGCAGTGCCGTCAGGCCTTGCCGTCCGACACCGGAGATCGAGCGGTGCGGAGCCTCAGGGTTGTCGTGGATGACTGTCCACACGGAAGCTGGGTTTTCGCGGTGCCTGCAAGCGCCGTCCCCGGGGTCGACATGCCTGCCGAGGTCACGGTGACAATGAGCTCACACACGCTGATCGCAATCATCGACGGTCGGCTCAATCTGGGTAAGGCGTGGCAGGGAGCACAGCTGCGCTCAGGCGCGGGATTCCGCGGCGTCACCTTGTTCGGTGCGCTGGTCTGGGAGCTCGTGGGGCAGGAGGGCGCCGGATCAAACCCTGCGCGGCTGAGAACGGCATCGCCATCCGGCTGAGCCCACCCCATTCGGAGCCGCTCAGATGACATGTGAACCGTTCTGGTAGTGTGGCTCACCTCAACCGGCGACATCAGTAGGAGGACCTCCATGGCTGATTACGTTGTACTCTGCAAGTTCACAGCGGAGGGAGCAAAGAACATCACCCAGTCAACGGCGCGCCTGCACGCCCACATGGAGCAAGCGCAACCACAGGGCATCAAGGTGGTGGCTGAATACCTTCTCTTCGGTCACTATGACTGGATCTTCCTTTTGGAGGCTCCGGACGACGAGACAATCGCCCTGGCGGTGCTGAAGCTGGTCGCGGCCGGCATCATCACGTCTGAAACTGTCAGGGCATTTGATCCCAATCAAAGCCAGCAACTTCTCGACAGGCTGGGGTAGCCCGCGCATACAGCACTTCTCCTCCGGCCGTCACGTCAAGCCACTTTCGAGCCATTCTCGGCCATCTCAGGTATGCCCATCGATACGCTCGCCGAGTCTCATCGACGGTGCCGGTGCCGTCGAGGGCGTCGATCAGCGGCGCCACCCGCTCCGAACCCCTTGCCGCGGAGCACGATGGGCCACCCGGCGTTGGCGACCTGAACCCGATCCTGATCCCAGAGGGACGACCTGGTAGAGCCCCGATATGAGGGGCAGTCCGTGGAAGGGTGAGGGGTCTCGTCGATGGCCGCCAATCCTATTGGCTGGAGGCGCCGATAAGTTGACGCCGGTTCGACCGCTGGGGCACCCTTGCAGTCCTGCGTTGCTTGGGCGGGTGTCGGTCTCCCGAGTCGCGGACAAGCGTGGTGCGGCACACGCCTCCAGAGGCTGGTCCCTGGCAACGCGTCGGCCTATACGACGACGCGTACGGGGAAGCCCACTGACTCGGCATTTGCAGCGAGCTTTCGATCCAGGGTCCATAGGTTCGCCCCCAGCTGCTCGGCCAGGGCGATGTAGGCAGCGTCGTAGGCCGACTGGCGACCCAGCCGGCGCCAGTGTGACGACCCGCACCCCGTTTCCTATTGGGTGCATGGTGAGGGCGAGGTGATCGAAAACCTCCCAGGCCGCCGCCAACCGGTCGGCCGGCCAGCCGGCCAGCGCGGCCAGGTGTGTGAGCGCGGACGCGAATTCCTAGGAAGCGAGGTCGGGCGTGTGAGGTCGGCCCCTTCGCGATCGCAAGCCGCCACACGGCGGACGACAGCCCCGTGGTGAGCGTCGCCAGGGTTGGCGGCGACCACCAGCAGGTTAGTGTCGAGGACCGCGCTCACGAGCCGCGATGTGGAAGGACAGCCGGGTCGGAGCGGCGCTCCAACTCATCCCGACCCTCGCGTACCAGAGCTACGGAATCGATGGGGGCATCCGCCCGCCAGCCGGCGCGCACCCGCTTGTCGAGTGCGCGGAGCTTTGCGGCGCGAGCATAAGTCCCCGGCTTCGGCGGAGCGTCCAGCCCGGCCCGGATCAATATGCGCGCGAAGGTTCCGGGGGAGACCCCCAACCTGGCGGCTTCGTTCGCAAGCCGGCCGGCGTCGGTGGGATCCAAGCGGACGGAGATGGTCTTGGCCACCATTGCATCAGCCTACCACGAGGCGCACCGTAAGGCATCGTTTCGCATCGTCGCAGCCCGTGTCGGCGATATGTGCTGCGTCGGCGGGGTCGTGGACTTCCGGTCACGTGGTGCCACGACCTTCGGGCGGGACCTCTCTGCCTATACTGGTTCACGTGCTACGCTCTTTAGCGTGAGCACTCGCAACGTGACCGTCACGTTGCCCAGCGCACTGCTCAAGAAGGTCAAGATTGTCGCCGCCAGGCGCGACACCTCGATATCCGCGCTGCTCCTCAGCTCGCTCGAGGAGATTGTCGATCGTGATGATGACGCGGGCGGCGCGCGCCGGCGTCTGATGGCGCGGGCTAACCAAGGCTTCGATCTGGGCACCGGAGGCCGCCCCGTGGCGGCCCGCGACGCACTCCATGAGCGGTGAACGCCAATTCCTCGACACCAACATCCTCGTCTACGCGCATGACACGACTGCCGGGGACAAGCGTCTCCGCGCATTGGAGTTGATGAGCGGGCTGGTGGCCACCGGGAACGGCGCCGTGAGCGTCCAGGTCCTCCAG
>JBHELP010000094.1:0-4114 GCA_046263035.1 Candidatus Dormibacteria bacterium
TAGAGCAGGCGGCTGTTAACCGCAAGGTCACTGGTTCGAATCCAGTACCCGGAGCCATCAGTGCCCTCGACCAGGCAGACGTGGGGCCCCAGGAGTACGCATGAACGGGACATCGGCACCCGGAGACGACGCCGTACCACCGCCGCCGTCGGCGCATGATGAACCGGTTGACATCGCGGAGTTCGGACGCCTTACCTCGGCGGCGCCCGTGGGTCCTCCCTCCCATCCGCCGCAACGACCAAACGGCTCTCCCGAGGCCGGCCGAGCTCCCACGGCCGACCAACGGACGTTCGGCTCCGGCCCACCCCCACCGCCCGGGTTAGATCCTCCGACCGGCGAAGCGCCCCCCGGCTCCCATTCTCCGGCCGGTGAAGCGCCGCCCGATCGGTCCTGGGGGCCACCAGACGGAGGCCAGGATCCTGAGGCGACCGGCTGGCGACCGCCCCAGGGACCATCGACACCGGCCGGCAACCCCGGGGACCCTCGTGATCCGGGGAGCGGTGGCCATCCCAGCTGGTTCAACCCCGAGCCCCCGCGCCACCAGGATCCTGCCGGAGGCCCTGGTGGGGCGGCCCCGGACGTCCCTGCCCACCACACCGGGGATGGGAAGGCCGAGGGCCATTCCGGTGCCGCGGCGATAACCGGTCCGGTGGGAAGGCATCGATCACTGACGGCCGTCATCCTGCTGTCTCTTGTGACGCTGGGCCTGTACACGATCATCTGGCATGCTCGCGTCAATAGGGAGATGAGCGATTTCCATTTCGGGCTCGATGTGCATCCTCGGCGTACTGCCACCGCCATCGCCATCGCCTGGCTCCTCGCCTTCGCCGTCACCGCGGCGGGAGCCGCCCGTGTCGCCGTCCATCTCGCCCACGTGTCCCTCTCCTTCGATCCTCAGATCACCTGGCAGCAGGCGTTGTTCCTGATACCGGCGGTGCTTGCCGCTCCCATCCTGTACGTCCTGCTGCCGTTCAGCCTGGTGGCGGTGGTCATGACAATCGAGCGCGTGCGTCTCGTGGAGGCCCATTCGGGACTGCCGACAGACCAGCAGGTGAGACCGGCGTCGCTGGTGTGGGGCATGCTCATACCTCTGGTGGGAGCACCCCTGGTTCTGGCTCGTGAGCAGAGACACCTCAATGCCACCTGGGAGCGGGCCGCCGCGAGCGCCACGGCGCCCGGCTGGGGGTACGACTACGGTCGCTGACAGTCAGCAGGAGCTTCCCCCGCCACCTCCGCCGCCCCCCTCAGCCCCACCGGGCCTCTCTGCTGACGAAAGGGCGCGGCGCCCCGAGTTGTCGGATGTCGACCGGCACCTGCGCCGGCGGCGCAGCGCCGCAAGAGCACCCGCCCTGATCAGGCCTGCCGATATCCCCGAGGACGCCGACGGCCGCGTGGCCTTCATCTCCGTGACCCTGCCGGAGGATGAGACCCAGGGGAAGACGGTCGCCGTGCCGGGCGATCATCAGGATGCTTCCGGGATGGGCGGATTCGCGACCCTGGCATCCTGGGCCGGGGGATGGGGAGCCGTGGGAGCCCTGGGGGCGATGCTCGTCGTCGTCTTCGTGATCGGCATGATGGTGACCCGTTGAGGGCTCGCGCGCTCGCCCTCGCCGGTGCGCTCTCCCTGGCCGTCGGCATATGGACGGCGGTTTGCACATTCGTGTACTGGCGCGCCTTTGGCTTTCGCAGGCGCCGTCCAGTGACGCGACCGCAGCTGACTCCCGCGGACCTGGGCATCGCTCACGAGACGCTGGACGTCCGTACTCCGGACGGGCTCAACCTGGTCGCCTGGTATCTGCCAGGGGACACACCTGCCGCGGTTGTGGTGAGCGGCGGGTATCGCGGACGGGCCAGCGATGTTTTGGGCATATCCGCCGCCCTCAACCGCGCCGGTTTTCACGTGGTGGCGTATGGCTGGCGGGGTACCCCGGGGAGCGATTCCGCCGCCCACACCCTGGGGGCGCACGAGCGCCATGACCTCCTGGCCGTGATCGACGCCGTGGCGGCCCGTCTCGGCGACATTCCCGTCGGGCTGCTCGGCTACTCTCTGGGCGGATCGGTGTCCATCAGCGTCGGTGCCGACGACAGCCGCGTCCGCGCTGTCTGCGCCGACAGTGCCTTCGCCGACCCCAGTGGCCTGATGGGCGATCGCGTGCGCCAGATACTGCGCGTCCCCGCCGTGATCGTGGTGGCGCCGGTCCTTGCGGTACTCAGCTGGCGGACCGGCGCCCGGCTCGCCGACTTCCGTCCCATCGACGCCGTCTCCCGGGTGGCCCCCCGCCCGCTGTTGCTCATCCACGGTGATGCCGACGGACCGGTGCCCGTGGATCACTCGGAGCGGCTCTTCGCCGCCGCCTCGGAGCCCAAGGAGTTGTGGCGGCTTCCCGGCGTGACCCACGCCGGGGCCTACGGAACCAATCCCGACGTTTACGTCCGCCGGGTGCGGGGCTTCTTCGAAGAGGCGCTCCTCCGGCCCGAGCTGCACCTCCTCTCCGGCTGACGACAGGCCGACCGCCGGACCCAGGGCGCCAAGACACTACACAATTCTGTATAGTGGCCCGATGGCCGTGCTACCGTCCGCCCCCTTCTCAGGCCGGACGCCACGGCGCCGGTCGACACTGCTGCCGCTGGTCGATCGGAGTCTCGCCTCGAGAAGTGAGGCTGAGCTCATCGCCCACGTGCTGGCCGGTCCAGAGCCGGGTCGCGATGCACTCAGCTGTGCGGCCCGCCTGGCGCGCATCCCGGCGTGGGAGAGGAGGGCCATGGGTGCCGAGGGACTGGTCAGCGGATATGGCGTGGCCGCCGGTACAGCTGTGCGGCTGGCGGCGCTCTGGGAGCTCGCCGAGCGGGGCCATGCCGACGACCGGCCCAGCATCAACTCACCCCGGGACGCCCTCCTGTTGCTCGAGGGCATCCGGCTCGCCGGTCGTGAACAGGTGGCGGTGATCATGCTCGACGCCCGCCATCGGCCACTGGCCACCGAGGTGGTCGCGGTGGGGACGCTCAACGCCTCGCGGCTTCTCCCCCGCGACGTCCTGGGGCCGCCGCTGCGGGCCGATGCTGCGGCGGTGATCGTGGGCCACAACCATCCCTCGGGTGACCCCGCTCCCAGCCGTGCCGACCGGATCGTCACGGCGGCCCTGCGCAGTGCCGGTCAACTGGTGGGTATTCCCGTGCTGGATCACCTCATCGTCGCTCGCCTGGGGCATCACTCCTTCCGCGAGGCCGAGGGCTGGGACGGCACCGCCTCCGTGGACCGCGAACCCTAATCCAGACCGGCCTTGGCGAGTTGCTCACGCAGTTGAGTGGAGGTGGCCAGGCCGGTGTTTATCGCGACGGCTCGGCCGGCGTGGTCCAGCACAATCGTGGTCGGCAACGACATCACGCGGTAGCGGCGGGCGATCTCGGGCTCGGCGAGGACATCGATCTCGTGAACCGGCGGGTTTCCGTCGGTGGCGGACTGCAGGCGGTCCAGGGCCGGGCGCTGGGCTGTGTGGCATACGGCGCAGGCGGCGCCGCTGAAGTAGAGGATGGCCGGGCCCGAGGGAGCCCCGGACACTGTCCTGCCGACGAGCTGCCGCTGATGGCGCCGCTGGAGGACCAGCATCGCCGCGGCACCGCCGATGACGACCGCCGCGAACAGCGGAGCCAGCGCGATCGTCATGAGGTCTGTGTTCGCCGCACCCGAATGGCCCCGGCGCGTACCAGCTGGGCATGGATCATGCATCCCACGCAGACGTCGAATGCGAAGTTGAGGAAGGCCAGCGCCAGGACAAGCCAGCCCAAGGTCCAGGCCGCCACGGCGGGGCCGGTGAGGGCGATCACTGAGGCGACGGCGAGGACCACCCCGCCGAGAAGCTGAGCAAAGCGGTGCGGCGCTGGATCCTCGAGGACCACCCGCGGCCGGACCCAGCCTCTCGGCTTGAGGATGCGCGCGTAGAGCAGGCGAGGAAGGGATGCGCCGGGTGAGGCGGCGCCGGCCAGCATCATCACCGCCAGCAGGGGCAGAACCGCGGCGGCCGCAGGCCAGCGCAGCGAGAGCAGGTAGCCGATGAGCAGGCCCGACATGAGGATGACCTGGTTGACCCGAAGAACGCTGCGGTCAAAGGGAACC
>JBHELP010000095.1:0-3717 GCA_046263035.1 Candidatus Dormibacteria bacterium
GACGGGACGATGATCGTGGTCGAGGGCGGCAGCCGCTTCATGGACCGCTCGGTGGTCATCTCCGTGACGCGCGTCCTCCAGACGGTCGCGGGGCGGATGATCTTCGCTCAGCCGCGAGACGACGTCGACCGGGACGCGGCCTCTCCCGGCCGCACTCCCGTGGCGCGCCGGTGAGCATGGGGAACGGTGGGCGGCGCTCACGCATCCAGGACCGCGACGCGGCCAATGCCGGCGAGACGGCCACCCGAAGCCAGGCGCCGCGGGATGAGGCGTTCGACGCCCTGACGCCACCATCGATCCCGTCTGGCGCGCGCGCGGGGATCGGTTTCGATGCCCATCGGCTTGAAGCTGGACGACGACTCCGCCTGGGCGGCGTGACATTCCCGGATGAGCCTAGGGGTCTGGCGGGCCATTCCGATGGGGATGCTGCGCTTCACGCCCTGATTGACGCGCTGCTTGGCGCCGCGCATCTGGGGGATATCGGGACGCTCTTCCCACCCGATGAAGAGCGCTGGCGTCACGCCGATTCCGCACACCTGCTGCGTCTGACCGTGCAACGCCTGATCGGATCCGGCTGGCGACCGCGCGTTGCGGATCTGGTGATCGTGGCTGATGCGCCAACGATCCACCCCGTGCGCGACCGGGTGGAGGCGCGAATCGCCGAGCTGCTGGGCCTCGACTCGACCCGGGTAAGCGTCAAGGGAACGACAAGTGATGGTCTGGGGATCGCCGCGGGCGGCGGGGTTGCTGCCTATGCCCTCGCCACCATTGAACCTGCGCCGCCGCCTCGCCGACCGCGGTCGAACCAAGAAAACCCTTGACATGAACCGAGTAGCCGGAAGATACTCCGCGATCTCGGCACCATCGGCACCTTTTGGCACATTCGTGACAAACGCCAAGCACGTGGGACGCTGAACGCCTGTGCCTCAGCTCTGGATCATCGCCGGTCTCCTGGTCGCAGCCTGGATCGTCCAGCTCGTCCTCGCCTACCGCCAGGCCATCGAATTCGCCCACCGCATCGCGCAGATGCGCCGCGCGGGGACGGTATCCGTCGGTCTCGGCCGAGGGCGATTGCGCAGTCGCGTGTACGCGGTCGTCGCGGTGGCGCGGGACGGGCGGGTCGTCGCCGCCGACGTCCTTCGCGGGTGGAGCAGCCTGTCGAAGCCCAGGGCCATTCCCGGCCTATCCGGCCTGCCGTTCGAGCGCCTGTGCGAAACGGCTGCCGTGGCGGACCTGGATAAGCCGCTGCGCGACGCCCTGTGCCAGGTCGTCTCGACCTTGCGCGAGGATCGAGCCGCGCGCCGCAGTGAAGGAGGTGTGACGATCGCCCAGCACGCCTGACAGCGAGGGCGTCACCGGTTCGTTGGTACGTCAAAACCGGAGGGTAAGCATGGATCAGCTCGTTTGGCTGGCGCGGGGGTTCATCGGGATCTTCAACAAGGGCGGCGAGGTGCTGGCCGGCTTGATCGTCGGCATCGTTCCGACCCTGTTGGTTCTGCTGACGGCCGTTTACGCATTCACCGCTCTCGTCGGCGAGGAGCGGATCAATCGCGTCGTGGCGGTCTCGGCGCGACCGGGCGTGCTGTACACGCCGCTGCGGTACATCGTTGCTCCGCTGCTGGCGGTCTTCTTCCTCACCAACCCGATGGCCTACACCCAGGGCCGCTGGTTTCCCGAGCGCCTCAAGCCGGCGTTCTACGACGCGGCCGTCTCCTATGTGCATCCGCCTCTGGGCCTGTTCCCGCACATCAACCCCGGAGAAATCTTCGTGTGGCTGGGAATTGCCGGCGGGATAAAGACGCTCGGCCTTGACCTCACCCCGCTTGCGGTTCGCTATGCCCTGGTCGGGCTCGTGGTGATCTTCATCCGTGGCATCGCCACGGAGTACATCACCGCCTGGCTCTTGGCACGCGAGCGAGCCAAGCTCCCGGACGAGCGGGCCTCAGAGCCCGCGCGGGCGTAGCGGAGGACTGAACGATGGAATCGGTTTCAAGCGTTCTCGTCAGCGTCGGGAGGGGGGCCGGCCTCGTCGTCGGGACTCTCTATCAGTCCGGGCGGCAGAGCGTCGACCAGGTGCTCCGCAACATCCTGCCGTTCATGTGCTTCATCAGCTTCGTGATCGGGCTGATCCTGTACACCGGCATCGGCGCCTGGATCGCTGAGAATGTCTCCGGGCTCGCCTCGTCGCTGCCCGGTCTCGTCGTGCTGGGTGCCATTGGCGGCATTCCCATCCTTTCACCCCTCCTGGGCCCCGGCGCGGTCATGGCGCAGATCATCGGCAGCGTGTTTGGGGCAACCTTGATCGCCAAGGGAACGATCCCGCCCCAGTTCGCATTGCCGGCGCTGTTCGCCATCAACTCCCAGGTCGGCTGCGACTTCATCCCGGTGGGTCTGGCCCTGGGCGAGGCGGAACCGGAGACGGTCGAAGTCGGTGTTCCGGCAGTACTCTTCTCCCGGCAGATCACTGGCCCGCTGGCCGTGGTGATCGCCTACTTCGCCAGCTTTGGCCTCTACGCGTAGCGCAGGGCCAGGCATTTCTGCTGAAGCAGCCGGGGAGATGCTCGATGACTGACACAGAGGCCAAGACGTTCAAGAAGGTTCGGGTCGAGAAAGGCTCGCGCGGCTGGGGTGGGCCGCTGACGATCGAGCCCAGGCCCGGCAGGGAGTACATCGTGTCGATCACCGGCGGCGGGATCCACCCCCTCGCCCAGAAGATCGCCGAGCTCACCGGCGGTATCCCCTTTGACGGCTTCAAGTCCAAGGTCGGTTTCGAACAGATGGCGTGCGTGGTGATCGACTGCGGTGGGACCGCCCGGGTTGGCGTGTATCCGATGAAGAAGGTACCCACCATCGATATCTATCCGACGTCGCCCGCAGGTCCGCTGATGATGTTCATCAATGAGGAGGTGTTCGTCTCCGGCGTCAAGGAAGAGAACGTCAAGGTCGTCGAATGACAGCGGCCAGCCGGGCGAAGCTACGGACCCGCGTGGTGGCCGTTGGGCCGCTCGTCGAGGAGTTTCGGGCCTCTGGCTTGCTCGTCCTGTTTCAGAAGGACGCTCCCGAGGAGCTGGCTGAGTTCTCAATCCTGCACGACGCCAGTCTCAACCTGGCGACCGTCGCCCCCGGGGACACGCTCCGGTTGGGCGCCGAGACGTACGGCGTTCTGGCGGTCGGGAGCGTCGTCAACAAGAACCTCGCCAGCCTGGGGCACCTGAGCCTCAAGGCCAACGGCCTCAGCGAGCCGGAGATGCTCGGCGACGTCTGCCTCGAGGCCAAGCCCCTTCCATCCCTGCAGGTAGGGGACGAGATCGAGATCCTGGGACCTCCGTAAGCAGGTGGACTAGGGATGTCGCTGTACCAGAAACTCCTCGAACGTGCCGAGGCCGGCCGGCCCGTCACGCTCGGGATCGTCGGCGCCGGCCAGATGGGGACCGGCCTCGTCTCGCAGATGGCCCCCCTGCCCTGGTTCGAGGTGGTCGGCATCGCCGACATTGACCTGGAGCGCGCCAAGGCGGCCTATCGCTCGGCCGGCATGGCAGACCCGGATGTGGTTGTGGTCGATGACCTACCCGCCGCGGAGCGCGCGCGCGCGGCCGGCTGGCCGGTGGCCCGCGCCGCCGGGCAGGGGACCTGGGCCGCGCCGCTTGCGCCCTGGCGCGCCCTGTGGGAGAGCTGGCAGGCCCTGGCAGCGGAGCGCCAGGCCGGGCTGGCCGAGCG
>JBHELP010000096.1:0-8916 GCA_046263035.1 Candidatus Dormibacteria bacterium
ACCTGGTGGGGCCGGCGCACGTGGCGTCTTTCCAGACGAAGGCCCTCGAAGGCCTGGGGAGAGGTCACCTCGTGGACCAGGTGAAGGTCGACATAGACCACGGCCGGCTGGGCGGGTTCCGCATGGACGACGTGTTCGTCCCAGACCTTCTCGAAGAGCGTGCGGGGGGTCATCGCCGCTTTCCGGCCGGCGCTGCCGCCGCGGCACCGGCGCCGGCCGGTGTGCTCTTCGCCGGCGAGTTGCCTGCAGCCACCTCTCCGGCGGGCGCCGGCAGGTCGATATCCGCCGCGGGGTGTGCCGCCGTCGACGGCGATCCGCTCTGCGCGGCATCCGGTTGCCCGACCGAGGATGCACCCATGCTTTCGGGGGTGAGACGCGGCCGGCCGGCCCCGCCGACGAGCTTGTTGAGGGCATGGATGTAGGCACGTGCGGCGGCCACGATGATGTCGGTGTCGGCGGCATGGCCCGATACCAGCGCCTCGCCGTCCCGGACACGCACGCTGACCTCGCCGACGGCGTCGATGCCCTCGGTCACCGCCTGCACGGCGAACTCCTCGAGCTCGTTGGGCACGTCCACCAGCGCGTTGATGGCTCGGAAGGCGGCGTCCACAGGACCGTCGCCGGTGGACACGGCCTCCTCCAGACGGCCGCCGGCCAGCTCCAACCGGACCGTGGCGGTGGGGCGGACGCCGGTGCCCGAGCTGACCTGAAGGTGATCGAGGCGAAAGGTGTCGGAGGCGATTCGGGCCTCATCGGCGACGATCGCCTCGAGGTCGCGATCGCTGACCTCCTTCTTCTTGTCGGCCAGCTCCTTGAAGCGAACGAAGGCCGCCTTGAGCTCCTGGTCGTTGAGCGTGTAGCCCAGCTCCTCCAGCCGTGAGCGGAGCGCGTGACGGCCGCTCAACTTGCCCAGCACCAGGGTGGACCCCGAACCGACATCGGCGGCGTTCATGATCTCGAAGGTGCTCCGGTTCTTGAGCACGCCGTCCTGATGGATCCCCGAATGGTGCGCAAAGGCATTGGCCCCCACCACCGCACGATTGGGCTGCACCATCATCCCCGTCAGCTGGCTGACCAGCCGGCTGGTGCGGTAAAGCTGGCTGTGATCGAGGTTGGTCCGCACCCCGAAGACCTCCGGGTGCAGCTGGGTTGTCATGGCCACCTCCTCCAGGGCGGCGTTGCCGGCCCGCTCGCCGATGCCGTTGACGCATACCTCGATCTGGCGCGCCCCGGCGCGGATGCTGGCCATGGAGTTGGCCGTGGCCAGTCCCAGATCATTGTGGCAGTGGACCGAGATGACCACGTCGTTGAGGCGGGGCACCTTCACCTTGAGCCACTCGATGAGCCGGCCCCACTCCTCGGGGGTGGCATAGCCGACGGTGTCGGGCAGGTTGATGGTGGTGGCGCCGGCGTCGATGGTGCCCGCGATGACGTCGGCAAGAAACTCCGGCTCCGTGCGACTGGCGTCCATGGGGGAGAACTCGACGTCCTCTCGATAGGTCTTGGCCAGGGCTGTCATCTGGACGGCGCGGTCGTAGACCTCCCTCTGCTCCATCCTCAGCTGGAACTGGCGGTGGATGGGCGAGGTGCCGACGAAGACGTGGATGCGCGCCCGACCGGCGGGCTCCAGCGCCCCGGCGCAGCGCTTGACGTCATCCGGCCACACCCGCGACAACCCGGTGATGATCGGACCCTCGATCTGCTCGGCGATGGCCCTGACGGCGGCGAAGTCGCCCTGCGAGGCGATCGGGAAGCCCGCCTCGATGATGTCGACGTTGAGCCGGGCCAGCTGGCGGGCGATCGCCAGCTTGTCGTCGACGTTGAGCGACACCCCCGGAGACTGCTCCCCATCTCGCAGGGTGGTGTCGAAGATGACCAGCTTCTCGGTATCTTTCAGTCGCGCCTGGGGGTCGAAGAGGGGGTTGCCGATGCTGGCGCTCTCGGCTGCGGCGGCTCCCTCGTCATCCATGCGCGCGACCTCGATGGCCGTCTCGTCGTCGGTGCTCATGGCGATCTCCTCGCTGCCGTCGGTGCCCGCATCCGCCCGCCGCTGCTGTTGGTGACGTCGCTGCCACCGCCGTCCGTGACGTCGGTGCCACTGCCGCCGGTGATACCGCCGCCGTCCACGCTGCCCTGGCTCATACCTCGACCCTCTCCGGCTGGATGTCGGGAGCCGTCTTTGCCCCCAGCCAGCTCATCCGATCGCGTAGCTCGGCGCCCACGTCCTCGATCTGGTGGTGCTGGTCCGCCTGCTTGAACTCGACGAAGTTGGGCCGCCCCGCGGCATTCTCGTCGATCCAGCGGCGGGCGAAGCGGCCGTCCTGGATCTCGGTGAGGATGGCCCGCATGGTTCGGCGGGTGTTCTCGTCCACAACCCGTGGGCCGCTGACGTAGTCGCCGAACTCGGCGGTGTCGCTCACCGAGTAGCGCATGTAGTTGAGGCCACCCTGGTACATGAGGTCGACGATCAACTTGAGCTCGTGCATCACCTCGAAATAGGCGAGCTCGGGCTGGTAGCCCGCGTCCACCAGGGTCTCGAAGCCGGCCTTGACGAGTGAGGAGACCCCGCCGCAGAGCACCGCCTGCTCACCGAAGAGATCGGTCTCCGTTTCCTCCTTGAAGGTGGTCTCGAGGACGCCGGCGCGGGTGCCTCCGATGGCCCTCGCGTAGGCCAGGGTCCGCGCTCGCGCCCGGCCGGTGGAGTCCTGATGGACGGCGAAGAGACACGGGACTCCCTGTCCCTCGGTGTAGGTGCGGCGGACCAGATGTCCGGGCCCCTTGGGCGCCACCATGCTGACGTCGACCCCAGCGGGCGGCTGGATCTGTCCGAAGTGGATGTTGAAGCCGTGGGCGAACATGAGCATGGCCCCATTCTCGAGACTGGGTGCGATGTCGCTCTCGTACAGGTCAGCCTGGGAGGTGTCCGGCACCAGCACCATGACCACGCTGGAGCCGCTCACGGCTTCCGCCGGGCTCGCCACGGCAAGATCCTCACCCTCGGCCACCGATCGGCTGCGACTTGCCGGCTGGAGCCCGACGACCACATCGTGACCGGAGTCCCGCAGGTTGAGCGCGTGGGCGTGTCCCTGCGAGCCGAAGCCGAGGACCGCGATGCGGCCCGTCAGCGCTGCCGGATCCGCGTCCGAGTCGTAGTACATCGTCGCGCTCATTCCCGTGCCTCCCTGGGTGTGTTTCTCATCAAACGTTCCCCGTCATGTCGCCGGCGGTGGCCAGCTGCGCGGTGGCCGGCTCGCCCCCGGGCGCGGTCATGGGCTCGGAATCCTGGTCCACCAGGCGCAGCCAGGCCCGGTTGCCGCGGACCATGGCCACTGCGCCGGAGCGGGCCACCTCCTTGATGCCGAAATGGGATACCAGCTCGAGAAAGTTGTCGATCTTCTCCTCGCTGCCGGTCACCTCGACGATGATGGTGTCGCTGGCCACGTCGACCACCCGACCGCGGAAGATCTCCACGATGTCGATGAGATCTCCCCGGGTGCTGGGCGGGGCCTCGATCTTGATGAGCAGCAACTCGTGGGCGACCACGCGCTCGTTGGTGATGTCATCGATCCGGATCACGTCGATCAGCTTGTAGAGCTGTCTGAGCGCCTGCTCGGCCTGCTGCTGTCCGACATGCACGGTGATGGTCATC
Source organism: Candidatus Dormibacteria bacterium (assembly GCA_046263035.1). Lineage (GTDB taxonomy): Bacteria > Chloroflexota > Dormibacteria > Aeolococcales > Aeolococcaceae > JBHELP01. The sequence goes on from JBHELP010000096.1 coordinate 3,650, forward strand.
CGGCTCGCCGTCGGATCCTCCGTGGGGCCGACGGAGAGCGAGTCGATGTTGAAACCGCGGCGGCGGATCATCGAGGCCACGCGCATGAGGACCCCCGGCCTATTCTCCACCAGCACGGAGAGCAGCCGCGCCTGACCCATCAGTGCGCCTCCACGAAGTCGAGCAGTCCCATGCCCAGGGGGATGATCGGATACACGTTGGCCTGGGGATCGATGTCGAAGTTGATGAGCACCGGCCCCCGGTGGGCGATCGCCTCGTCAAGTGCAGCAGGTACGCCCGCCGCCGAGTCACAGGTGAGACCCTTCATCCCGAAGGCCTCGGCCAGTTTCACGAAATCCGGGCTGACGGTGAGATCGATCTGCGACTGGACGCCCTCATAGAAGTCGTCCTGGAACTGCCGGACCATGCCCAGGCAGTAGTTGTTGAGGATCACCACGTTGATGTCGACGTTGTGCTCGACGCAGGTGGCGAGCTCCTGCATGTTCATGACGAAGCCGCCCTCACCGGTGACGCAGAAGACATCGCGGTCGGGGTTGGCGAACTTGGCGCCCATGGCGGCGGGGAAGGCATAGCCCATCGTCCCGGTGCCCCCGGAATTGATGAACTTTCCGGGCCGGTCGTAGTTGAACCAGTGCGCCGCCCAGATTTGATTCTGGCCGACGTCGGCGACGACGATGGCCTCGGAACGGCAGCGGTTGTACATCTCGATGAGCACCTCCTGCGGTTGCAAGAGGCCCGTCCGGTTGACGAAATGGATCGGGTGCTCCTCCTTCCACTGGTCGATCTGGGTCAGCCACTCGTGCTCGCGCTTGGGCTCCACCTGGGGGATGAGCTCTCGCAGCACAGTCCTGAGGTCACCGACCACGGCCACATGGGGCACCAGGTTCTTGCCGATCTCGGCAGGATCGATGTCGATGTGGACGATGTTCTCGACATCGGGCGCGAAGGAGGTGATCTTGGTGGTGACCCGGTCGTCGCAGCGCATCCCCATCATGATCAGCAGGTCGGCGCCGTTGACGGCCTTGTTGGTGTAGCCGGCGCCCATGAATCCCACCATCTGCAGGGCCAGCGGGTCCTGCAGCGGGAAGGCCCCGGTCCCCAGCAGCGTCCAGCCGACCGGGATGTTGGCCTTGTGGGCCAGTTCCATCAATTCCTCCTCCGCGTGGGAGAGGATCACGCCCCGGCCTATGAGGATGGTGGGCCGCTTCGCCCTCCGAATCAGCTCGGCCACCTGCCGGATCTTCTCCGGGTCGCCCTCGCGGGGTGGCGTGAAGGAGCGCAGCCGCACCGGCGCCTCGGGATACCGGAAGTCGGTGACGGCGTTCTGGAGGTCCTTGGGGAGGTCGATGAGGACCGGACCGGGGCGCCCCGAGCGCGCTATGTGGAAGGCCTCCTTGATGGTGGGGGCCAGGTCCCGCACGTCGGTGACCAGGTAGCTGTGTTTGACCACCGACATGGTGCTGCCGATGACGTCCGACTCCTGGAAGGCGTCGGTGCCCACCGCGAAGGTCGGCACCTGGCCGGTGAAGGCGACGATCGGCGTGGAGTCCATCATCGCGGTGGCCAGGCCGGTGACCAGGTTGAGCGCCCCCGGTCCGCTGGTCGCCCAGACCACACCGACCGTGTCATGCCTGCTGCGGGCGTAGCCGTCGGCGGCATGCGCGCCGCCCTGCTCATGACGCACCAGGACATGCTTGATCTGGGGGTAGTTGGGCAGATAGCGATACATCCACAGGTTTGCCCCGCCGGGATACCCGAAGATGGTGTCGACCCCCTCTCGCAGCAGGCACTCGAGAACGATCTCGGCGCCGGTGAGGGTTCGGCTCGAGGGGGTGACCGCCTCTGTGGCGTGCGCCTGGCTCATGAGGCGAGGGGTTTGCGTCGGGTCATGGGAGCGTCTCCAATGTGCGAAAAAAAAGACCCCCTGGAGAGGGGGCCTTTGCTTTGATCGGATTCTGGCGGTTAGGCGCGGTTCATCCTGCCTGCAAAGACCCACTCCCAATCAGGAGCAGGACGCCGAGTACGAGCACGGGCAGAGCGAGGGTGGGGGCCATCAGCACCTACCTTACGGGGGCGAGTGCGTTGGCGTCAAGCCGACAGGCGCTTGAAGGCGTCCCCTGAAGGCGTCAACGGGTTGGTTCGCCGCGCTCTCAACTCGCTCTTGGTTACCCTGGTACGTCATGCCCGATCCGCTCAAGCGTCGCAGCGCGGTTTTGACCGACGGCCCCGGCCGCGCCCCCGCCCGGGCCATGCTGCGCGCCATCGGCTTCAGCCGCGAGGATCTGGCCAAGCCGCTCATCGGTGTGGCCCATTCCTGGATCGAGACCATGCCCTGCAATTACAACCATCGTGAGCTTGCCGGTCACGTCAAGGCGGGGATCAGAGAGGCGGGTGGCACTCCGATGGAATTCGGAACCATCTCCATCTCCGACGGTGTGACCATGGGCACCCAGGGGATGAAGGCGTCGCTGGTGAGCCGCGAGGTCATCACCGACTCCATCGAGCTGGTCACCCTCGGCCACTCCTTCGACGGGCTGGTGGTCATCGTGGGCTGTGACAAGACCATCCCGGCGGCCGCCATGGCCCTTGCCCGGATGGACATTCCCGGTCTTGTCCTGTACAGCGGCAGCATCCATCCCGGACACCACAACGGCCGCGACCTCACCGTCCAGGACGTCTTCGAGGCCGTGGGCGCGCACAGTTCGGGGCGGATCGATGACGCCGAGCTGCTCGCCATCGAGGAGTCCGCCTGTCCAGGCCCCGGCGCCTGCGGAGGCCAGTTCACCGCCAACACCATGGCCTGCGCGCTCGAGGCCCTGGGGCTCAGCCCCGCGGGAGCCAACGGCGTGCCCGCCAACGACGCCCGCAAACGAGAGGTGGCGGTGGAGGCGGGCCGGCTGGCGATGCGGCTGGTCGACGAGGACGTCCGGCCGCGGCAGATCATCACCCGCGAGGCCCTGGAGAATGCCATCGCCATCTTTGCGGCCACCGGAGGCTCGACCAATGCCGTCCTCCACCTGATCGCCATCGCCGCCGAGGCGGGCGTGCCGCTGAGCCTCGAGGACTTCGACCGTATCTCCGAGCGGACGCCGATCGTGGCCAGCCTCAAGCCGGGGGGGGACTTCGTCGCCATCGACCTCGACGCCGCCGGTGGACTGGCCGTGGTGACCGAGCGCCTGGTGAGCGGAGGCCTCCTCCATGCCGACCAGCGCAACGTCGACGGTCGCACCGTCGGTGAGATCGCAGCCGCGTCACGGGAGGTGTCGGGACAGGAGGTAGTGAGCTCGCCGGGTCGTCCCTTCAAGGCCACCGGCGGCATCGCCATCCTCCGCGGCAACCTGGCCCCCGAGGGATGCGTGGTCAAGCTCGCCGGGCACGACCGCACCCATCACACGGGGCCGGCGCGAGTCTTCGATTGCGAGGAGGACTGCTTCGCCGCGGTGGTGGGCAACCAGATCCGAGCCGGGGACGTGGTGGTCATCCGCTACGAGGGACCGGCGGGCGGCCCGGGCATGCGTGAGATGCTGGGCGTGACCGGGGCCATCGTCGGCGCCGGACTCTCCAGCGAGGTCGCCCTGGTCACGGATGGGCGCTTCTCGGGCGCCACCCACGGCTTCATGGCCGCGCACATCGCCCCGGAGGCCTTCCGCGGTGGACCCATAGCCGCGGTCGCCGAGGGCGACACCATCACCGTCGACGTCCCCGCTCGCCGGCTCACCCTGGAGATCCCCGATGCGGAGCTGGCCGCGCGCTTGGCGGCCTGGACGCCCCCTGCGCCGCGCTTCGCCACCGGTGTCTTCGCCAAGTACGCGGCCTCGGTGTCGTCGGCCAGCCTCGGCGCGGTCACCGGCGAGACGCCGGCGACCGTCGAGCGGGTGGCCGGCCGCCTCAACACGGACGTGGGGGCGACCGTGCGATGAGCTCCCGGATCCGCTGCCTGGCGTGCCGTGAGTGCGGGGCCGAGTATCCCGCGGGACCGGTCCACGTCTGCGAGGTGTGCTTCGGGCCCCTTGACGTCCGCTATGACTACGCGCAGATCGCCCGGAGGGTCTCCCGGGAATCCATCGAGGCGGGCCCTCCCAGCATCTGGCGCTACCACGAGATGCTTCCTGTCGAGTTCGACGGTGAGCTCGGACCGGGGGGTGACGACGATGCGGGGCCGGTCACCTTGGGCGAGGGCTTCACGCCGCTGATCCATGCCCGCAACCTGGGTGACGAGCTGGGGCTGAGCAACCTCTACATCAAGAACGACAGCATGAACCCGACCAACTCCTTCAAGGATCGGGTCGTCAGCGTGGCCGTCTCCTGGGCGCGGCGGCAGGGATTCGAGACCATCGCCTGCGCGAGCACCGGCAACCTGGCCAACTCGGTCGCCGCCTACGCGGCCCGGGCCGGCATCCCGGGTGTGGTCTTCATCCCCGCGGACCTGGAGCCCGCCAAGGTGGTCGCCACCAGCGTCTTCAAGCCCACCCTCGTCCGCATCGATGGCAGCTACGACGACGTCAACCGGCTCTGCAGCGAGCTCGCCGACCAGCTGGACTGGGCCTTTTGCAACATCAACATCCGCCCCTTCTACGGGGAGGGCAGCAAGACGCTCACCTTCGAGACGGCCGAGCAGCTGGGCTGGCGGCTGCCCGACGAGATCATCATCCCGGTTGCCTCTGGCTGCCAGTTCGTCAAGCACCAACGGGCTTCCCGCGAGCTGGCCGAGCTCGGCCTCGTGTCTGGTGACGGGGCTCGGATGCCCGCCCTCACCGGTGCCCAGGCGGCGGGATGCTCCCCCGTGGCCACCGCCTTCGCCGCCGGGGAGTCGCAGGTGGTGCCGGTTCATCCGGACACCATCGCCAAGTCGATCGCCATCGGAAATCCGTCCGACGGCCCCTACGTGCTGCGGATGTCCCGCGACACCGGAGGCGTGGTCGCCAGTGTCGGCGAGGACCGGATCGTCGAGGGGATCGAGTTGCTGGCCCGTACCGAGGGGGTCTTCACCGAGGCCGCCGGCGGCGTCACCATGGGCGTGCTCACCCAGCTCGCCAGGCAGGGCCGCTGGCAGGGCCACGAGACCATCGTCGCGTACATCACGGGCCACGGCCTCAAGTCGGCAGAGGTGGTGGCCGGCAGGTCTCCCGCGCAGGAGCCCATCGCCCCCAGCGTGCGGGCTTTTCGCGAGCGATATGGCGCGGACGGCCTTGGTGGGGACTCGCCCGCGGCTCGGTAGCTGCTCAGCCAGAGTCCGACGCCTGGGTCGGGCCTGCGAACCGCTGCGC
>JBHELP010000097.1:0-11632 GCA_046263035.1 Candidatus Dormibacteria bacterium
CCTCGGATGGTGGCGCGGCGGAGCGCGGTGACGACGTCGTCGGCGGCGGATTCGGGGACCTCGACCAGGGAGAACCGATCGGCGATCTCGATGGCTCCGATGTCGCGGCCGCTGAGCCGGGTCTCGCCGGTGATGGCGCCGACGAGGGCCTGGGGCCGGATGCCCGCGCCGCGCCCGGCGCCGATATAGAGGCGGGTTGTCCCAGGCGACGGTGCACGGCCGGCCTTGGGAGAGCGCTGAGAAGGCTGCCGTGCGGCGCGGCCATCGATCTGCGGGCGTGGCGTGATGCTGGGGATCTCGTCCTCCTCGTCCGCGGCACCGCTGGACTCATGAGCCAGCTTGACGGCCGCCAGCGCCACATCCACGAGGTCGAATTCGCCGGCGAGCGTCTCCACCACGACACGGAACCGCTCCATCTCGTCCTCGATGAGGGTCTCCCGCAAAGCGGCACCGGTCAGCTCCAGTCGCCGGCTGCGCAGATCCGCCACCGTGGGCAACTTCTCGACAGCGATGTGCTGCTTGGTGACCCGCTGGATCGATTTGAGCATGGGGTGCTCCCGAGGCTCGGCGAGGGTGATGGCCACGCCCTCACGGCCCGCCCTGCCAACCCGCCCGATTCGGTGGACGTACTGGTCGGGAGCCGAGGGCACGTGGTAGTTGACGACATGGGATAGCTGCTCGATGTCGAGACCGCGGGCGGCCACGTCGGTCGCCACCAACAACTCCGTGATGCCGCCGCGCAGCCGGGCCATCACTCGATCGCGCTGGTTCTGGTCCATGCCGCCGTGGATGGCATCGGCACGGTAGCCACGCCCCCCCAGCGTCTCGGTGAGTTGATCGACCTCCTCCCGGGTCCGGCAGAAGACCACGGCGGCCGCCGGCGACTCCATGTCGAGCACCCGGCCCAGTGCGGCGGGTTTGTGGGCCCGGGGAACGACATAGGCCACCTGGCGAACCAGCGGCACGCTGCCGGCAGCCGGCTCGGAGCGCCCCAACTCGACACGCACCGGATCGCGAAGGTGCCGGCGGGCCATGCCGTTGATACGCGCTGGCATGGTCGCCGAGAAGAGGACAGTCTGCCGATCGTCAGGGGTCTCTCGGAGAATGGCCTCCATGTCCTCGGCAAATCCCATGTCGAGCATCTCGTCCGCCTCGTCGAGCACGACCGTCCTCAGGCCTCCGAGGTGAAGGGTTCCGCGGCCGATGTGATCGAGCGCCCGCCCCGGAGTGGCCACAACGATGTCGACGCCACGGTGCATAGCCTCCAACTGGCGACCGATGGGCTGCCCTCCGTAGATGGGAACCACCCGCACGCCGAGATGACGTCCGTAGCGATGGATCGCCTGCGACACCTGGATGGCGAGCTCGCGCGTCGGCACCAGCACCAGGCCCACGGGATCGGGACACCGCCCGTCGATCCGCTCGAGCATGGGCAGCGCGAAGGCCGCCGTCTTGCCGGTCCCCGTCGCCGCCTGGCCAAGCAGGTCTCCGCCCTCGAGCAGGGGTGGGACCGCCTCCCTCTGTATGGGCGTGGGCTCCTCGTAGCCGAGCTCCGAGAGTGCCTGGAGAAGCTCTGGCCGCAACGCCAGGGCGGCGAACCCCGGCGCCTCGCCCTCCGCAACCGGTGTCATGACCCGTCTCCGATCGACCGCAACATACGGCCCACGGTATCTCACGGACCTCCTCAGACCTGGTCTCCCACCGATGGTTTCGCGACACCCCGTCTGAGACACTGGCGCCGCCATGGCTCGTGAGGACGGATACGGCGCTGGTGACAAGTTCGCCCGCGTGGTCGCGCTCCTCCAGCGCCTGGCCACCACGCGACGGGGCCTGACCACTGCCGAGATCGCCGACGAGCTCGCCATCACGGCTCGTTCCATCCAGCGTTACATCAAGCAACTTCGCGACCAGGCGGGCCTCGACATCGTCGAGGTGGACGGCCGGCTGCGCCTGGGTGAGGGATCCAGGCTGCCCCCAATGCAGTTCGACGCCCACCAGGCGACGGCCCTCCTCATCGCCGCCCGGCTCCTCCAGCAGATGCGCCCTGGGCGGGACCCCGCCGTGATCGGCGCGGTCGGCCATCTCGCCGGCACCCGAGATCGTCGGACGCGTCCGGCAGTCGGTCTGGCACCCGGACGCAGCGCTGGAGGAACTCCCCGATGGACATGTCGACATGACCATCACCGTGGCCAGCGAAGTTGAGATGCGCCCCTGGGTTCTCGGCTGGGGCTCCCTGGTCGAGGTCCTCGAGCCGGCATCGCTGCGAGAGCATGTGGCCGCCTCGATGCGGGCGGGCACCCGGCTGTACGGCTGAGTGGTCGGTCCCTTGTCCGACCCGGAGGTGCCGCCCATGAGCGGGCTTGAAAGGGGAACGGCGATGTCGCATGGGGCTCGTCTGCATTCGGTGAACGTGGGCAGACCGAGGCCGGTGCCCTATCGGGGGGGCACGGTGATGACCTCCATCTACAAGGAGCCCGTCGCAGGTCCGGTCGCCGTGCGTGGCATCAACCTCGAAGGGGACGAGCAGGCCGACCGCAGCGTGCATGGCGGGCCCGACAAGGCCGTCTACGCCTACGCACTCGAGGACATCGACTGGTGGTCGAGCGAGCTCCAGAGATCGCTCGGCGCCGGGGCGTTCGGCGAGAACCTGACGGTCACCGGGGTGGACGTGACGGACGCGATCATCGGCGAACGGTGGCTGCTTGGGGACACGGTTCTGGAGGTGGCTCAGCCCCGACAGCCGTGCTTCAAGCTCGGTATCCGCATGGGCGATCAGCGCTTCGTCAAGCGGTTTGCCCGGGCTGGGCGTCCCGGAGCCTACCTGCGAATCATCACCCCGGGCGTGGTGACCGCCGGGGACGCTGTGACAGTGGCACGGCGACCGCGGCACGGAATCACCATTGGCCGGGTTTCACGGGCGCTGCTCGGCGGCGAGGACCCGGCCGGCGCGGCTCGGGCCCCGGAATTGCCGGCATCGGTGCGTCAGCGGCTCCTCCGCCATGAGGCCTCGCCACGCTGACTGGACCTATCTCGGCGGGAACGCCCCTCAAGCGGTGGCGGCCTCAGCCGGGTGCTGCTCTGGGGTCCGCAACGTGGCGAACCAGCGCAGCGCCTCGCGCGGGTCTGAGCGCGTGCCGATCGATGCCTATAAGCTGGGTGACCTATGGACATTTCGGTGGAGCACAGGGGCGGTGAGGACTACGTTGTCCGCGTGGGCGCCCAGTCGAAGCATGCGGTCCGAGCGGGCCCCCAGGCCCTCGCCAGGGTGACGCGACCGGGCGATACACCGGAGCAGAGCGTCATCCGGGCGTTCCACTTTCTGCTGGAGCGGGAATCGCCCGAATCCATCCTCGCGTCGTTTGCGCTTGAGGATATCGCCCGGTACTTTCCCGAGTTCTGGTCGGAGATGAGCAGGGCCTGAGTTTCGGATCGCCGCGGGAACTAGCGCGTCACCCTGGTTCTGCTGACGAGTTTGGGTGCGCGGAGCTTATGGCTTACGGCTCACTTATTGGCTCTGCTCTCGGCACTGGGCGCACTGCCGGACGAGCGTCCCCGGAGCGCTGGTGGCGGGCTCGGTCCCGTCGATCCGGACTGGCGCCGCGCCGGCCGGGGCCACCTGACGGCACCAGGAGCAGGGCTGAGCCGCCGCTTCCCATTGGGCGCGCTGCCGGCCGAGCGAACGCTCAGCGTGAGGAGCGGATCGATGGGCCACCTACGGCCATCGTCGGCCGAAGCGGGCAGACGGCAGGTGACCTTGGCCACGGGCCTATCCAGCACATGAGGCGCTGAGAACCGCTCCCCGACCACGGTGCCATCGATCACTGGCCCGTCCACCGAACGATCGTGCCGACCGGTTCGCTAGGGTCGACCACCATGCAGGTGTGGCCAGGCCAGGCGTACCCGTTGGGCGCCACCTACGACGGGGTCGGCACCAACTTCTCGCTCTTCACCGATATCGCGGACCGGGTCGAGCTCTGCCTCTTCGACGACCTCGGCAGGGAGACCCGCGTCGACCTCTCTGAGGTTACCGCCCTCTGCTGGCACGGGTATCTGCCGGGCGTGGGGCCGGGACAGCGTTATGGCTACAGAGTGCACGGCCCGAATGACCCGGGGGCGGGACACCGTTGCAATCCCGCCAAGCTTCTTCTCGATCCCTATGCCAAGGCGGTGGAAGGTGAGGTGACGTGGAATGAGACTGTGTTTCCCTACCACTTCGGTGATCCGCAGGGCCCTCCCAACGACCTGGATAGCGGGCCGTTCATGCCGCGATGTGTGGTTACCAGTCCCTGGTTCGATTGGGGTGACGACCACCGTCCACGCACCCCATATCACGAGACTGTCGTCTATGAGTTGCACGTGAAGGGGTTCACCGCGTGCCACCCCGGCATCCCGCCCGAGATCCGCGGGACCTATGCCGGACTGGCGCATTCGGCTTCGATCGAGCATCTCACCGGCCTTGGCGTCACCGCCGTGGAACTCCTGCCCGTGCACCAATTCATCCACGATCACTTTCTCTGTGAGAAGGGCCTTCGCAACTATTGGGGCTATAACTCCATCGGATTCCTCGCGCCGCATAACGGCTATAGCTCAGGTGGCGCTCGAGGCGAGCAGGTGCAGGAGTTCCGGCAGATGGTGCAAACACTGCACAAGGCCGGTATCGAGGTCTTTCTGGATGTGGTGTACAACCACACGGCCGAGGCCAACCACCTGGGTCCCATCCTCTCGATGAAGGGCATTGACAATGCCGCGTACTACAGGCTGGCCGACAGCGATCGGCGTTATTACCACGATGTGACAGGAACGGGCAATACCCTCGATACTCGGCAACCGCACGTTCTTCAGCTGATCATGGACAGCCTTCGTTACTGGGTGCTCGAGATGCATGTCGACGGCTTCCGGTTCGACCTGGCCGCCGCCCTGGCGCGCCAGTTCCATGACGTGGACCGTCTGTCGGCATTTTTCGGAGTCATCCAGCAGGATCCGGTGATCAGCCAGGTGAAACTCATAGCAGAGCCGTGGGACCTCGGTGAGGGAGGCTATCAGGTGGGTAATTTTCCGCCGCTGTGGTCCGAGTGGAACGGCAAGTATCGGGATGCCGTGCGCGATTATTGGCGCGGGCAGGACCAGACACTGGGTGAGTTCGCGCTCCGCCTGACCGGCAGCTCGGACCTGTACGAGACAAGTGGACGCCGGCCCTATGCAAGCGTCAACTTTGTCACCGCCCACGACGGATTCACGCTGACGGACCTAGTCTCCTACAACACCAAGCACAACGCCGCCAATGGCGAGGACGGCCGTGATGGCACCGATGATCATCGCTCCTGGAACTGTGATGTCGAGGGTCCGACCAAGAATGCGAGGGTGCTCGCGTTGCGGGCTCGTCAGCGGCGCAACATGGTGGCTACGTTATTCCTCTCTCAAGGAATTCCCATGCTGCTCGGTGGCGACGAGTTGGGCCGCACTCAGCGAGGTAACAACAATGCTTACTGCCAAGACAACGAGATCTCATGGTACGACTGGGAATCTCAGGATCAGGAGATGCTCGCATTCACCAGGCGGCTCATCGCACTGCGTTCGAAGCACCCCGTCTTCCAGCGTCGTGACTACTTTCAGGGCAGGCCACTGCTGGGCAAGGGCATCCGAGACATCGGCTGGCTGCACCGGGACGGCAGCGAGATGCAGAGTGACGATTGGGACAACCCCATAGAGAGGACCATGGGGGTCTTCCTGAATGGTGAGGCACTTCCAAGCCCAGATATCCACGGGCGCCAGGTGGTGGACGATAGCTTTGTGATGCTCTTCAACGCTTCCGCTGAACCGTGTCCGTTTGTACTGCCGCCGATGGCATGGGGGCGACGATGGACGCTCGTCTTCGACACCGCGGCTCCTGAGGACGCTCCCAACAGCCGGGGCTTCAGGGGTGGGTCGGTCGTTCCGCTGGAACCACGATCGATGGTCCTGCTCTGCCGTGATGGGGGGCCAGAACCGGCGCCGAGGCGACAGGCTCCGGGCCAGGGAACCAGACGTGGCGGTCGCACCAAGGACACGAGTTCGGCGTGAACGAGAGCGACCTCCGTCTGTTTGGCGAGGGAAGACACACGCGGCTCTGGGACGTGCTGGGGGCCCGGCCGATGCAACGCAACCAGGTCGAGGGCACCTCCTTCGCCGTATGGGCCCCCAACGCTCGGGGGGTGGCCGTGACCGGCGACTTCAACGACTGGGACCGGGACCGGCATCAGCTCAGCTCGCTGGGCCCTTCGGGTGTGTGGGAGCTCTTCGTACCCGGCGTTATGCCCGGTGCGCGTTACAGGTTTGCTGTCCTCTCCGCCGGTGGGGGCCTCAGTCTGAGGGCTGATCCCATGGCCTTGGCTGGCGAGGCGCCTCCCGCCACAGCCAGCATCGTCACCGAGTCCGCCTATCGCTGGACTGACGATGCGTGGCTTCATGGACGGAGCACGCGGGATGTGGCCACCGGACCGCTGTCCATCTACGAGGTCCATCTCGGCTCCTGGCGCCGCCTCCATTCCGAGGATGATCGCCCGCTCACCTACAGGGAGCTGGCTGTGCGGCTCCCCGACCACGTTGAAGCCATGGGCTTCACACATGTTGAGCTGATGCCCATAACCGAGCACCCACTGGCAGACTCCTGGGGGTATCAGGTCACCTCGTACTATGCCCCCACGGCGCGCTTCGGCACTCCCGACGATTTCCGGGCGCTGGTGGATTCTTTCCATCAGCGGGAAATCGGGGTCATCCTGGACTGGGTACCGGCGCATTTTCCCCGTGACGAGTGGGCGCTTGCCAGCTTTGATGGCACCCTACTCTATGAACACGCCGACCCGCGTCGTGGCATTCACGAGCAATGGGGCACTCTGGGCTTCAACTACGCACGCGCCGAGGTCCGCAATTTCCTCATCGCCAGTGCTCTCTACTGGTTGGGGGAGTTTCACATCGACGGCCTGCGAGTCGATGGGGTCTCCTCGATGCTCTATCTGAGCTACGGTCATGAGTCGGGGGACTGGGTGCCTCAGGCATCGAGCGATTGGGGATCGGGGGCACCGCCACCGGGACACCGATCGCAGGGCCCCGACGACGCATTCCCCGCGTCCCCAGAACCCCACGGCGTGGCCGACGATGCACCGCCCTCACCGGTATCCCGGCCGGCCGAGGTCGCCGGAACACTGCCCGCGTCGGCGGCAGGCCCCGTGACAATGCTGGGCCGAAGGGTGCATGAGGAGGCGGTGGGCTTCATCCGCGAGCTGAACGCGACCGTCCACCAAATCCATCCGGATGTGGTGCTCATTGCCGAGGAATCCACCGCCTGGCCCGGTGTGTCCAGGCCGGCGGGCGCCGGCGGTCTGGACTTCGGGCTCAAGTGGAACATGGGTTGGATGCACGACACGCTCGCGTATTTCTCACAGGATCCGATCGAGCGTCCGGCCCATCACCACCAGCTCACCTTCGGACTGCTCTACGCTTTCACCGAGAACTTCGTGCTTCCCCTGTCTCATGACGAGGTTGTTCATGGCAAGGGTTCGCTGCTTGGGCGCATGCCCGGCGACTGGTTGCAGAGATTGGCGGGTCTGCGAGCCCTGTACGCGTGGATGTGGGCCCATCCCGGCAAGCAGCTTCTCTTCATGGGTGGGGAGATGGCTCAGCAGGAAGAATGGGATCACCGGATCGGCCTGGACTGGCATCTGCTCCAGCACCGCGAGCATAGGGGCGTGCAGCGCTTGGTCGCCGAGCTCAACCGATGTTATCGACAGGAGCCCGCACTCTGGGAGCAGGACCCTGTGGCAGAGGGCTTCTCGTGGATCGAGGCTGATGATGCCCGGCACAGCGTCCTCTCGTTCCTGCGGCTGTCCGCGGATGGCCGCCGAGCGCTCGCCTGTATCGCCAACTTTTCGGCCGAGGCTCGGAATGGCTACCGGGTTGGATTGCCCGCCAACGGCAGCTGGGAGCACCTTCTCAACTCTGACGAGACCCGCTTCGGGGGCAGGGGCGGTACGAGTACGGATGCTGTCTGGGCCGACGGTCCTCCTTGGCAGGGTCTGGCCTACTCTGGAACACTCGATTTGGCCCCCTTCTCCGTGGTCTGGCTCGCCGCCTCGGCTTGAACAGTCAACGGTTGCTCGATTGCGGTAGTTTGCGCACCACATGAAGATCCTCATGTCCGGCGCCGAGTGCTCAGAGGTTGCGTCGGTCGGCGGCGTGGGCGAGTACACCCTCGGACTGGCGACGGAGTTGGTGGCCCACGGCCATGAGGTGGATGTCGTCATCCCCCTTTACGGCTTTCTCGCCGAGGCGGAGGATCTTGAGCCCATCACCAACCGGCTCATGGTTCCGCTCGGGGTGGGCTCGTCCGAATGCGCACTGGTGCGACGTTGGCCCGCCTCACGGCTGCCCTTCGCGGTGACCCTGATCGGCAGCCACCGACACTTCGACTCCGTCGGATCCCCAGCTGACATATATCAGCACTGGCCAAACCACGAGCCCTGGATCGCCTTCTCCCGCTCGGTTCTCGCCTACATGGCGAAGACTGACTGGGATCCCGACATTTTGCACTGCCTGGACTCCCATGCCGCCCTGATACCGGTCTTCATGCACGACTCCCAGCGGAATCGCTGGGACTGTCCGCCGGCACGGCCCGCGACCGTGCTCACCATCCACAACCTGCTGAACCAGGGCAAGGGCGATGCCGGCCTCCTGGAATGGGCGGGACTACACCCGGGCTACTGGTACCACGACTGGTTCGAGTTCTACGGCGGAGCGAACTGCTTCAAGGCCGGCCTTCTGACGGCCGACCGGGTGAGCACCGTCAGCCGTACCTATGCCACCGAGATTTGCCAGAGCCCCGATTTCGGCTTCGGTCTCGAGGGCATCCTGAGCTCGCTGCGCGATCGCCGCCGCCTGGAGTGGATACTAAACGGCATCACGCCGGCACGGTGGAACGTCGAGGGGGTCACCTACGGAGCCGGCGCCAGGGACAGCGATGTCGCCAGGGTCAAGAGGGCCAAGCGGCAACGCCGGGCCGAACTCCTGTCCGCATGGGGATGGGATGACGACGGCACTCCCGTGATCGCGGTCCGCTCGCGATGGGACCGGCAGAAGGGGGTCGTGGAACTCGTCGAGTGTATACGCAAATGTCAGGACGTGGCTCGGTTCCTGGTGGTGGCCTGGGGGCATCCGGAGGCCGGCGCCGAGCTGGCCAGAGCCTGGCGCCGGCTGGAGAAGCTCCAGGCGGAAAGGCCGGACCGGGTCGTCCTCAACCCCGAGTCCCTGGTCGGCCAGCACAATGGCGCCAATCACTACGCGGTTGCCGACTTCCTGCTTGTCCCCTCCTTGTACGAGCCCTGCGGCCTGACTCAGATGGAGTGTCAGCGGTTCGGTGCCGTCCCCATCGTCCGCGCAACCGGCGGCCTGGCCGACACAGTGTCGGAGGTGGCAAACACCAACTTCGGCTCACCGAACGGCTTTGTCTTCACAGAACCGCTGGGCGAGCACATGGCCGACCGGATGTCGGATGCCGTGAGGCGCGCCATCACGACATTCACCACCCCCGCAGGCGACGAGATGATCCGCCACGGGTTGGAGCAGGAGAACGGCTGGTCCAATCGGATCAACGACTACCAGGCCCTGTACCAGAACGCCGCCATGGCCAGGTTCGGCGAGGTGGTGGGCTGTCTCTCCCAACGCGCCGCCATGAGCCGCGGACAGGGCGACGTGCAGGGCGAGGCCAATGCCCTTCGCAGGCTCGGCGACACGTACGCGGCACAGTCCCGCGCCGGCGAGGCCCGGGAGCACTGGGAGCGGGCCCGCGATCTCTACGCCGCGTTGGGTTCCGCGGAGGCCGAGGAGATCGAGCTCGTGCTCGCCGGAGCGGCGTAATGTCAGCCTGGACCGCCTCGATCGCGCGCCCCCCTTCCCGCTGGCGGCACTATCAACGCGGCCACCATCAACCGGGACACCATCGACCCGGCCGTCATGGCCACGACCGTCATGGCCACAGCCCGTCATCGACCCGGCCCTCATGGCCCCAGCCGACCATCGCCACGGCGGTCGTCGATCGGACGTCACCGCCGTGGGCGTCGCCGCAGCGGCGCTTATGACCAATACCGCCATCACTGCGGCCGCCATCGCCACGGCCGTCGTGGTCGAGGCCGTAATTGCAACGCCATGCCGTCGCTGAAGCGCCTGTGAGCCCTCTCGTTCCGCGGCCTCCGGCCGGCCGAGAGGACCTGGAGCGGCTGGTAAGGGGGGAACACACCGGCCCCCACGGGTTTCTCGGCTGCCACGAGACCGATGGTGGCTGGCTGGTTCGAGCGTATCGGCCGGGTGCACTGCGCATGCATCTGCTGCAGGATGGCGCCGAGCCAATTGAAATGGAGAGGCTTCACGATGCCGGAGCCTTCTCGGGCGGCGTCGGCCCGTCCCCGTTGGCGGCGTACCGCCTGAGGGCCCTTTATCCCGACGGCGGAACGGACACCTTTGACGACCCGTATCGATTCTGGCCCACCGTCGGTGAGATCGATCTCCACCTCCTGGGGGAGGGCAGGCACCACCGCCTCTGGGACGTGATGGGGGCGCGTCCGATCACCCATCAAGGTGTGGTTGGAACCGCCTTCGCCCTGTGGGCTCCCAACGCCCGCGCCGTGTCGGTGGCCGGCGATTTCAACCTCTGGAGCAATCGTCAGCACCCACTGCGCTCCATGGGAGCATCCGGAGTCTGGGAGCTGTTCATACCCGGCGTATCACCCGGTGCCCGCTACAAGTTCGCGGTCCTCAACGCGGGGGGTGACCTCACCCTGAAGGCCGATCCCATGGCCACGGCGGCCGAGGTGCCCCCGGCCACCGCCAGCATTGTCTCTGGCTCCAACCATCGCTGGGAGGATCGGGAATGGTTGGAGGCACGCCGTGCCCGGGATCCGCTCTCCAGTCCGCTCTCCATCTATGAGGTGCATCTAGGCTCCTGGCGGCGGATTCCCGAAGAGGCCGATCGTCCACTCACCTACCGAGAGCTCGCCGTCCAGCTGGCCGACCATGTCGAGAGCCTGGGCTTTACCCATGTCGAGCTTATGCCGGTGGCCGAGCATCCCTTCGCCGGGTCCTGGGGCTATCAGGTGTCCTCGTACTACGCCCCGACCTCGCGCTTCGGTCCTCCCGACGATTTCCGGGCACTGGTCGACGCCCTCCATAGGCGTGGCATTGGCGTGATCCTGGACTGGGTGCCCGCTCACTTTCCGCGCGACGAATGGGCTCTGGCACGCCTGGACGGCACCGCCCTCTACGAACACGACGATCCCCGTCGGGGAGCGCACCACGAGTGGGGCACGTTGGTCTTCAACTACGGTCGCAACGAGGTCCGCAACTTCCTGGTCGCCAATGCGCTCTACTGGCTCGAGGAGTTCCACATCGATGGCCTCCGGGTCGACGGGGTCTCCTCGATGCTCTACCTGGACTACAACCGTGAGGCGGGCGAATGGCTTGCCAACGAACAGGGCGGCCGGGAGAACACGGAGGCGGTGGCCTTCCTCCGCGAGCTGAACGAGACTGCCTACGGCGCCCATCCCGGCATCATGCTCATCGCAGAGGAGTCCACCGCCTGGCCGGCGGTCTCCCGGCCCATCTACGC
>JBHELP010000098.1:0-2757 GCA_046263035.1 Candidatus Dormibacteria bacterium
ACCGAGGTCTTCTTCCTGCCCGCCGCGGCCCACACCGAGAAGGACGGAACCTTCACGCAGACGCAGCGGATGCTCCAGTGGCATCACAAGGCGGTCGAGCCCCCCGGCGATGCCCGCTCGGACCTCTGGTTCTTTGCCCACCTGGGCCGCCTGATCCGTGAGCGCCTTGCCGGGTCGGATCTGGAGCGGGATGCTCCGCTGCAAAACCTCACCTGGAACTACGTGAGCCATGCTGAGGAGCCGTCCGCGGACGAGGTGCTGCGCGAGATCCGCGGCCACCATCTCACCGGCGACCGGGCAGGCCGGCCCCTGAACACCTTTGTGGACATGCGAGCCGACGGCTCGACGAGCGGGGGCTGCTGGATTTACACGGGCGTCTATGCCGACGGTGTCAACCAGGCTGCGCGGCGGCGGCCCGCCGGAGAGCAGTCCCTGGCGGCTCCCGAATGGGGCTGGGCCTGGCCGCTCAACCGGCGGCTTCTCTACAACCGGGCCTCCGCAGATCCCGGGGGACGGCCGTGGAGCGAGCGCAAGGCGTATGTGTGGTGGGATGCGAAGCTGGGCCGGTGGACGGGGCATGACATTCCCGACTTCCCCATGGAGCTGGCCCCCGACCACCGCCCCGGTCCCGGAGCTGCGGGACCGGAGGCCCTCGCCGGCGACGATCCATTCATCATGCAGGCGGACGGAAAGGGCTGGCTCTACGCTCCCAGCGGTCTCCTCGACGGTCCGCTTCCCACTCACTACGAGCCTCACGAGTCGCCGGTGCCCAACCACCTCTACGGCCGGCGGGCAAGCCCGGCGCGGGAGCTGTATCCCCGGCCGGACAACCTTTCCAACCCTTCGCCACCGGACGCCGGTGCTGCGGTGTATCCCTTCGTGGTCACCACCTACCGGCTGACCGAGCACCACACCGCCGGAGGGATGAGCCGCTGGCTGCCCTATCTGTCCGAGCTCCAGCCGGAGTTCTTCTGCGAGGTCTCCCCGGAGCTCGCCCGCGAGCGCGGCCTCGAGAACGGGGGCTGGGCGACCATCATCAGTGCCCGTACCGCCATCGAGTGCCGGGTGCTCGTCACCGACCGGATGGTGCCGCTGCGGATCGGCGGCCTCCTCATCCATCAGGTCGGGCTCCCCTACCACTGGGGCGTCGGCGGTGATGCGCTGGTCACGGGGGACTCGGCCAACGATCTCATGGGGGTGGCGCTCGACCCCAACGTCCACATTCAGGAATCCAAGGCGGCCTCGTGCGACATCCGTGCCGGCCGCCGGCCGGTGGGACCCGGGCTGGTCGCCTATGTCGAGGAGTACCGGCGCCGGGCGGGCATCACCCTTCAGACCGGCGTCGATCCCGGCCGCACCGCCCAGGGGGGTGCTCCGGCCGGTGGGCCACCCAGCCCGCACGCCGTCGACTCTCACGGGGCCGGAGATTCCGGGGACCGACTGGCATGAGCGGGGCGCTGCTGGAATCAGCGGATCCCGCCAGCGGCTCGGGCTGGTCCGATCCCCCGGCGCGTCGCGGCTTCTTCACCGACACCTCCCTGTGCATCGGCTGCAAGGCATGTGAGGTCGCCTGCAAGGAGTGGAACCACATCCCCGAGGATGGGCTGACGCTGCTGGGATCCTCCTATGACAACACGGGTGGGCTGGGAGCCAGCACCTGGCGCCATGTCGCCTTCATCGAGCAGCGCAAGCCGCTAAGAGCACTCCCCGTGCACAGCGGTGGCGACTTCCGCTGGCTGATGTCCTCCGACGTCTGCAAGCACTGCACCCACGCCGCCTGCCTCGATGTCTGTCCCACGGGAGCCCTCCTCCGCACCGAGTTCGGCACGGTGGTGGTGCAGGAGGACATCTGCAACGGCTGCGGCTACTGCGTCCCCGCCTGTCCCTTCGGGGTCATCGAGCGCCGTGAGGGCGACCACACCGTCCGCAATGCCGGCATCGCCCAGAAGTGCACCCTTTGCTACGACCGCCTGGGCGCGGACATGCTTCCCGCCTGTGCCAGGGCCTGCCCCACCGAATCCATCCAGTTCGGCGATCTCGACGAGCTCCGACGGCGTGCGGGGGGACGCGTCGAGGCGCTGCATGCGGAGGGCATGGGCGACGCCCGCCTCTACGGCCACGACGCTGACGATGGGATTGGCGGTGCCGGCGCCTTCTTCCTCCTCCTCGATGAGCCGGAGGTGTACGGGCTGCCACCCGACCCCGTCGTGACCACCCGGGACCTGCCTGCCATGTGGCGCAGCGCAGCCCTCGCCGGAGCGACCCTGCTGGCCCTGGCGGGCGCCGCCTGTGCCGGTCGGAGCAGTCGCTGACCGCCGCCGACCTGCCGCCGAGGATGGCGAAGAAGTTCTCCGGCCGTGGCCGCCGCGAGGGCCGCGAGCGGGCTATGGTGCCGCCGGCGACCTTCACCTCGTACTACGGCAGGCCCGTCGTAAAGCCCTCACCGTGGGAGGCGGACATTCCCGCGTATCTGTTTCTCGGCGGCCTTGCGGGTGCATCATCGATACTCGCCGCCGGCGCCGACCTCAGTGGCCGGCCCAGGTTGCGCCGGACGGCGAGAGTGGGGGCGCTGGGCGCCATCAGCCTGAGCTACGCCGCCCTGGTCCATGATCTCGGCCGTCCCGGGCGCTTCCTCAACATGCTGCGGGTCGCCAAGCCGACCTCACCGATGTCGGTGGGCACCTGGATCCTCACCGCCTACGGCCCCCTGGTGGGGATCGCCGCGGCCGGGGAGGTGGGCGCCGCCCTGGCCTCGTC
>JBHELP010000099.1:0-4187 GCA_046263035.1 Candidatus Dormibacteria bacterium
CAGCTCGTCACCCAGGCACAGCTCTCCGAGGCCCTCGTGCAGCAATCGGCGTCGGGGAAGCGCCTCGGCACGCTGCTGGTGGAGCTGGGAGTCCTCGACGAGCGCACCCTCGCGGCAACCGTTGCCGAGCAACTCGGACTCCCCCTGGCCGACCTGAGCCGGCAGACACCGGAGCCCGAGGCCCTCAAGCTGCTGCCGGAGTCCAGCGCTCGCCGGCTCCGGGCGATGCCGCTGAGGCTCACCCTCGCCGGGCTGGAGATTGCCGTGGCGGATCCGGGCCGAAAGATCAAGGCCGAGCTCTCCTGGGCGGCCCGGCGCGAGGTGATCCTGCAGGTGGCTCCGGCCACGGACGTCCAGCGGGCCATCGACACCTTCTACCGCGCCCTGACCGGCATCGAGTCCGAGGTCCAGGCGAGCACCGCCACGTCGTCGAGGCCCTGCGCAACGCGCTCCTGGCGTACGACGAGCTGATCGGCGACGAGATCCTCGACGTCATCCGGTTCGTGGCGGCCGAGCCCCGGTAGCGCTGCGCATCTCAATTCTTTGAGCATGGAACGATGCTGTACGTCGCTCTATGCTCAAAGACTTCATGGCCCTACAGGGCCGCCCGCGAGAATGAGAATTCGGCCACATTCTGTGGTCGAACGGACGCTCCGTCGCTCTGCGGGTGACGACGCCACGCTGACGGGCCACCAACGCCATTCAATGCTCCATAACGTTATTCTAAAGATCTTTGAGTATATTCTGTTGTATAACAGCACCTTTTGCTCAAAGTAGCGATGATCTGCGATCACCGGAGGCCATGGAATCCTGGAGGGGTGGCCGAGAGGTGGGTCGCCGCGCAATTCTTGCTGCCGTCGTGCGCGATCAAAGTATGGCGGGGGACCCGTGGGGACCCATGAGTGTCGCTTCGTGCACGCACCCCAGATTCCGCTTTCAACTGAGGTCCTCTCCTGTCGGCCCAGGAAGGTGCGGGTTGGTCGAGGAAGGAGAGGAGGTGGGGCAGTGAAGCAGTTGCGTGACCCGGTGGCGGGCCTCGACGTGCACCGGGACAACGTCGTGGCGGCGGTGCGCACCGTCGCCCCGGATGGTGAGGCCAGCTACACCAAGCGCAGCTTCCCGACGACCCAGCGGGGGGTGGCGGCGATGATCGGCTACCTCAAGCAGGCCGGGGTCGTGCGGGTGGCCATGGAGGCGACCGGGGTGTACTGGAAGTGCATCTACTACCCGATGGAGGGGCAGTTCGCGGAGCTGTGGCTGTGCAACGCCCAGCACGTGAAGAACGTGCCCGGACGCAAGACCAACCTGGCCGATGCCGAGTGGCTGGCCGACGTCGCCGCCCACGGGATGGTGAGGCCCTCGTTCGTGCCGCCACCCGAGATCCGGGAGTTAAGGGAGCTGACCCGCTACCGCAAGACCCAGATCACCGAGCGGGGCCGGGAGATCCAGCGCCTGGAGAAGACCCTGCAGGACGCCGGCATCAAGATCACCTCGGTCGCCTCCAAGGTGTGGACCCTGTCGGCGCGGGCGATGATCGAGGCGCTGATCGGCGGGCAGCGGGATCCCAACATCCTTGCCGATCTGGCCCTGGGCAAGCTGCGTCCCCGCCGTGGGGAGCTGGTGGAGGCGCTGTCGGGTCACTTCGGCACCCACCACGGCGTGGTGTGCAGGCAGGTGATCGAGCACATCGACTTCCTGGACGCCTCGATCGAGGCCCTGAGCAGGGAGATCTCCGAGCGGATGCTCCCTTTTGAGGAGGCCGTGGCACTGCTGAGCGCCATCCCGGCCTTCTCCGATCTCGCCGTCCAGACGGTCATCGCCGAGATCGGTGTGGACATGAGCCGGTTTCCCACCCCCGGGCACCTGTGCGCCTGGGCGGGGGTGGCGCCGGCAAGCCACGAGTCGGCCGGCAAGAAACGCCCCGCGGGAACCCGCCAGGGCAACCGGCCTCTGCGAAGAACCCTGGTCGAGTGCGCCCGGGTCGCCTCCCGCATGAAGAGCACCTACTTCCACGCCCAGTTCTCACGCATCGCCAAACACCGGGGAACCAACAAGGCGGCCGTGGCGGTGGCCCACTCCATGCTGGTCGCCATCTGGTGGACGTTGACCACGGGAGCGTTCTACGAGGACCCCGGTGCCGACTACTACGTGCGCCACATCGACCCCGAGCGGGAGGCGAAGCGGCTCCTGGCCCGGATCGAGGCGCTCGGTTTCGACGTCAGCATGACCCCGAAGGAAGCCGCATAGGCGACCTCGCCGCACACAACCAGGGCAAAGCAAGGCAAACCCTTACCGGCAGGTAAGCCAGTGAGTCGCGCCCTGGGTTCATCGCGAACAGGGGGATTCCACCCCAGACGCGCCGTAGGCAGCTCGTGGACCACCCGCAGAAGAGGATCGAGTCACCGATCGAGGGGACCTCGGCCAGCGGGAGGCATGAGCCACCCTATCTGCGCGCGCTCCAAGGCCCGCTTGGGGATGTTCCCCGCTTCAGCGGGGCGTGCTCGACGCAAGCTCCCCTCGATCGCCAACGGCGTACCATGCCTGCACCTGGTGGGGCACCCTGCTGGGGCTCCGAGCCTTGGAAGGGCCGACTGTACGCCGTGACCGGGCTGGAACAGGTTGCCGTCTTCGGAGCCGGGGTGGCGGCAGGCACGATCAATACCATCGTCGGCTCCGGGACCCTCATCACCTTCCCGACCCTGCTGGCCTTCGGCTACCCACCGGTGATCGCCAACGTCTCGAACACGGTTGGCCTCGTTCCCGGCTCGGTGTCCGGAGCGTGGGGCTACCGCAGGGAGCTTGCCGGCCAGGGTCGGCGCCTCGTTCGGCTGGGGCTCGCCTCGGGAGCCGGGGGCCTGAGCGGGGCCCTGCTGCTGCTCGTCCTGCCCGCCTCCGCCTTCAAGGCCATCGTCCCGGCGCTCATCATCCTCGCCTGCCTGCTCGTCATCCTCCAGCCCTCGATCACCAGGCGGATGGAAGCGAGGGGGCGCAAGGCCCCCCCGGCCGACGGCGGCCTCCTGCTCCTTGCCGGCCTCTTCGGAGCGGGCATCTACGGCGGCTACTTCGGTGCGGCCCAGGGCGTGCTGCTGATGGGGATCATGGGCCTCACCCTGCGGGAGGACCTCCAGCGGATCAATGCCGCGAAGAACGTCCTCGCCGCGATCGTGAACGGGGTGGCGGCCGTGCTGTTCATCGTGGTGGCGCACGTCGCCTGGCGCCCGGCCCTCCTGCTCGCCGCCGGCTCCATCCTCGGAGGGCAGATCGGCGCCAAGGCGGGACGCCGGCTGCCGGCCTGGGCACTGCGGGCGGTCATCGTGATCGTCGGGATCGTGGCGGTGGTCCGCCTCCTGGGCTGACCCCGCCCCGGGCACAGGGCCTCAGGTCAGTCGCAGGGAGGCTTCAGGAGCCTAAGATTCAGTCCCGTGGAGCCCTACGAGACACTGACGCTGCAGCAGTCCGATGCGGTCGCCACCGTCACCCTCAACCGCCCCGCCAAGCGCAACGCCATCAACCGGGCCATGTTCGAGGAGCTCGACGCCGCGTTCGCCCACATCGCCGCCGAGGCCTCCATCCGCTCGTTCGTCCTCACCGGGGCCGGGGGTCACTTCTGCTCCGGCGCCGACCTCTCCGCCCTGGAGGAGTTTCCCCGGTCGGCCGCCGAGATGCACCGGCGGATGGAACGCATCCACGGGGTCCTCGCCCGGATCATGTACTGCCCCAAGCCAGGGATCGCGGCGGTCCGGGGGTACGCGGCCGGAGGCGGGGCCAACCTCGGCCTTGCCTGTGACCTGGTGATCATGGCCGACGACGCCAGGTTCGCCGAGCTCTTCGTGCGGCGGGGCCTGGTCATGGACATGAGCGGCACGTTCACGCTGCCGCGATCCATCGGCCTGCACCGCGCCAAGGAGCTGGCGCTGCTCGGCGAGACCATCGACGCCGTGCGCGCCTACGAGATGGGCATCGCCAACCGGGTGGTGCCGGCCGGGGAGCTCGAGGCGGTGGCGACGGCCCTCGCAACCAAGCTGGCCGCCGGGCCGCCCACCGCGATGGCGCTCATGAAGCGCGCCATCAATGACTCGTTCTCCCGTCCCTACGACGAGGTCCTGGAGCAGGAGTCCCTGCACCAGTCGATGGTCTTCTCGACCCGGGACCTCCAGGAGGCGATCAGCGCCTTCGTCGAGAAGCGC
>JBHELP010000100.1:0-16824 GCA_046263035.1 Candidatus Dormibacteria bacterium
CATCGACAACGCACGCCTCTACGACGCCCAGCGGCGCCAGGTGGCCGAGATCGATGCCCAGCGGCATGCTCTCGAGGTAGGGAACTCGGAGATCAGGGAGATGTCCCGCCGCAAGAGCGACTTCCTGGCCAACATGAGCCATGAGCTCCGTACCCCCCTCAACGCCATCCTCGGCTTCAGCGAGATTCTGAAAGACGGGCTCGTGGAACTCTCGGCTGCGCAGCAACAGGAGTGTCTGGAGAACATCCATACGTCCGGACGGCATCTGCTCGAGCTGGTGAACGACATTCTCGACCTCAGCAAGATCGAGGCCGGGCGGATGGAGCTGAGCCCGGACAGATTCCCCGTCCTGGGCGCCATCCGCGAGGTTCACAACGTCATCCGAGCACTGAGTGAACAGAGGGAGATCGCCGTCACCATCGACGTCGAGCCGGTGGCGCTGGTCGTGCGAGCGGACAAGAGCAAGTTCAAACAAGTCCTGTACAACCTCCTCAGCAATGCCATAAAGTTCACCCCGGCGAACGGTCGCGTGTGGGTACGTGCTCGCCGCGACGGAGCTGAGCTGGTGGTTGCGGTGGGCGACAGCGGCGAGGGCATACCAGCTGAGGCTCAGGAGAACATCTTCGGTGAGTTCTATCAATTGAATGCCGGCGCTCGGGCAGCCGAGGGAACGGGTCTTGGTCTTCCCCTGACCCGCAGGCTGATCGAGCTCCACGGTGGGCGGATCCATGTGGAGAGCTCACCGGGCAATGGTTCGGTGTTCACCTTTCAGCTACCCATCGCGGGCCTGCCCTCCAGCAACGGACAGAACCGAGACCGAATCCTCCTGGTCGAGGACGATCCCAGCAGCAGGGATCTCGCCACCATGGTCCTCAGTGGGAGCGGTTTCAGCGTCGATGTGGCCAGGGACGGGCAGGAGGGACTCCAAAAGGCCCGCTCCTCAGACTACGATCTCGTCCTCATGGATGTGCAGTTGCCCGGTGTCGACGGTCTCACGCTCACCAGGATGCTCAAGTCCGACCCGAAGACGGCGCTCGTGCCCGTCGTGGCGCTGTCGGCGAACGCCATGAAGGGGGATGAGCAGAAGGCGCTGGCCGCGGGATGTGCTGGTTACATCGCCAAGCCGATCGACGTCGCGGGTTTCGCCAAGCGGATAGGCGCCTACCTCGACGAGACGCCCGACCGGTGAGCCCAGGAGGCCGCACAATCCTGGTCGTCGAGGATGATCAGTCTTCCCGGGATATCGTGCGCCTGGCCTGCGGGGCTCAGAACCACACCGTGCTGGAGGCGACCACCGGTTCCGATGGCCTCACCATGGCCACGGATGAGAAACCGGACCTGATCATCCTCGACATCAACCTGCCGGGGATGAGTGGGCTCGACGTGTGTCGCAGGCTGAGGGCCGAGGGGGCCCGCGTGCCTATCATCATGCTCACCGCCAAGACAGACACCATCGACGTGGTGGTGGGCCTCGAGCTCGGCGCCGACGACTACGTCACCAAGCCTTTCGAGGTCCGCGAGCTCATGGCCCGCATCGGCGCCCACCTCCGCCGCAGCGACATGAGCTCCCAGGAGCAGCCCCGCGACCGCTTCGAGTTTCCCGGCCTCACCATCGACCTCGGCCGGCGGCAGGTGTACCGCGGGGGAGAGGAGGTGGTGCTCACCCTCACGGAGTTCAACCTTCTGGCACTGCTGGCCTCCCGGCCCGGCCATGTCATGAGTCGCGGCGAGCTGCTCCGCCGCGTCTGGGGCTACGAGGTCGAGATCGAGACACGGACCGTGGATGCCCATGTATACCGGCTGCGGCGGAAGATCGAGCCGGACCCTGAGAAGCCCACCTTCATACATTCGGTGCCCGGTATCGGCTACCGCTTCTCCGGTTAGCCCGCCGCCGACGGGCCCTTCGCACGGATCGTGGATTCAGTTCCAGAGCGCCTACCCGTCAGTAGATGAAGCCGGAGATGCCGCTGTCCCTCGGGGAGATGGTGCGGCGGTCAACCCGACCCCAGCCTCCGCCGGTGGCTCCAAAGTAGTTCATCTCCGACATTTCAAAGGTCCCGTTGGGATTCACCTTTTCCACGTAGCCCACATGGCCGAACCAGCCGCCGCTGAAAACGACGATCGCACCCTGGATGGGGGTGTGCCCCTCAGGCCGAATGCCCCGCGCCGCGGACCACCAGGCCACGGCATTGCCGCTCCAGGAGACCCGCCTCCGGGTTGCCACGTACCAGGTGCACTGGCCGTACGGGAAGTTGTTACCCCCGGGCGAGGTCAGCCTCACCGCCGGCGCGCCGGCCGCCGAAAGGACAACATCGGCGGCGGCGAGGGCATCGCCCGGCGCCAGCGGCAGCGGGACCAGCAGCCAGCTTCCGGCCGGTCGCGGGGTGTCCTTGGTCAGCGAGTTGTAGTCGAGGACGAGCCGGGGCTCGATGCCCAGGCGGTTGGCGAACTGGCTGGGCCGCTCGGATGGCAGCACCCGGACCAGAGCGCCGGGGCCCGGGGGGAGGAGGAGATCCGTACCCGGACTCGGCTCGTGTCCATCGGGGATGCGGTTGGCCCAGCGTATCGCGGCGGCGTCGGTGTGGTTGGCGGCGGCGAGGGCATCGATCGTGGTATCAGCCGTGGTCACGATGGTCTGGGCCGGCCGGCTGATCAGGGTGGGAGAGAACGGGGGTCGCTCGATGGCCGCACTGAGACCAACGGAGTCATCGATCTGACCCGCGAGGGGGAGTGCTTGCGGGGACAGTGACGTGTGCGGTACGAAAAGGGGCAGGGCCAAGGCGGCCAGAAGCACCCACACGTGCCTGAGCAGTCGATGTGAGCTACCCCAGATCGCCGTCCCCTCCACGCTTGCGCGCGTAACTTTCCCGCCGGTATCGCATCCTTTCGGACACGAGGCGCGCGGAACCTTAACAGGGGCGCGGGGACAAAGTCAAAGCGGAAAACGACGGGTACATTGAACACAGAACCCGCCCGGCGGCAAAGATGATATTGACGCTATCAGAGAGTGTGGTATGCTCCCGGCCATGAGAAGGTATAAGCCCGTCGAACTACCCCTGAAAACTGCGCCCACCGAGCTTGCCCAGGTGCGAGCGGTCTGTCCCAACTGCGAAGACCGGCAGGCGGGCGTCATTGGCCGTCTCGGACTGCGATTGGTGTTCAAGTGCCAGCGTTGCCGCGTGCGGTTTCACCGGCCCGCGGTCAACGCCCAGCTCTGCTGAACCGGGCCCATTGCCGCCAGTCCGGTCCGGGCGCCGTGCCGGTCCTCGTGCCGCCGGTAATCGTCACGCCGGGCCTCGCGCCTGCGCTCGTCGTGCCATCGGGGCTAGCGCCTCCGCTCCTATAGTCGCCGGCACCATGCCGGATCAGAGCCATGTAGGTCGCCACTACGGTCTGTTCACACATCGAGTGTCAGAGCAGGACGTCGGCCGCTACGCCGCGGCCGTGGGTATTGCTCGCCTGGCGGGCGGGCCGGTCCCGCCGATCTATGCAGCGGTTTACTGCCTGCGGCCGGTCCTGACAGCGGTCTTCCAGGACGCGTCCTTGGGCATTCCTCCCAGCGGCGTCATCCACAGTGAGCAGTCACTGGAGTGGAGGGGCCTGGTGGCGGTGGGCGACCGCTTGGAGGCGGAGGGCAGCATATCGTCCGTCCAGGTCAGGCGAGGTCTGCTCTTCCTCGAGCTGCATGTCCGAGCAGCGCGGAGTGGCAGAAGCACGGTCTGCTCGGGCCGGACTGTGCTCCTTCTGCGGGGCGGCGCCTGAGATGCGCGTCTCCGCGGGGGACAGAATCCCGCCGTTGAGCCGGCGCGTGTCACAGGCGGACATCGACCGCTATGCGGAGGCCTCGGGGGACCACAATGCCATTCACCTCGATCCTGGCTTCGCCCGCGCCGCCGGTCTACCGGGGACGATCGCCCATGGTCTTCTGGAGATGGCCATCCTCGCGGAGGCCGTCGGTCGGTGGGCCGGCGGCGAGCGCCTCACCCGGCTCACCTGCCGGTTCAGCAAGCCGCTCAGAGCCGGGGACACGATCACCTGCTCGGGACATGTCGTCGCCGTCGGCGAGGCAACGGCCGACCTGGAGCTGGAGGCCACCTCTGACCGGAACGAGCGCGTCCTCACGCACGGCCGCGCGACAGTCCGGCTGGCCGGCTGACCTCGGCGGTCGTGGCTCTCGACTTCGGCCCAACTGCCGAGCAGGAGGAGATCCGCCGGCTGGCGCACGAGTTCGCCGAGAGCGAGATGCGCCCGGTGGCGGCACGCTACGACGAGCTCGAGGAGACACCCTGGGAGGTCATGCGTAAGGCCCATCAGCTTGGCCTTGGGGCCAGTGCGGGGTTACCCCGCCGCTATGGAGGCGCCGGAATCGATGTCTGCACCAATATCATGCTTCACGAGGAGCTGAGCTGGGGGGATGCGGGCATGGCCGTGGCCATCACCGCCAGCGCGCTGGCCGGCACGGCGATCATCGCCATGGGCACCGAGGACCAGAAGGAGCGATACATCGGCCTTCTCTGCGACCCCTCCGTCCTGAGGCTGGGCGCCATGGGTCTGACTGAGCCGGGCTCCGGCTCCGACGCCCTGGCCCTCGAAGCGACGGCGACCCGGGTGGACGGGGGCTACCTGCTCAACGGCACCAAGCAGTTCTGCACCAACGGCGGCATCGCCGACGTCCAGGTCGCCTTCGCCACCACCGACCGCGGGATGGGGCCGGCCGGGATCGCGGCCTTCGTGGTCGAGAGGGGCAACCCCGGCATGCGACAGGGGCGGCGGGACCGCAAGATGGGCATTCGCGCATCGCACACCGCTCAGGTCATCTTTTCGGATTGCTTTGTCACCGAGGACGCCCGGCTCGGCCACGACAAGCGCGGCAGGGCCACCGGACCCGGAGCCGTGGGAGCGATGCTGATGCTGGAGACCACCAGACCGATGATTGCCGCCGGGGCCCTGGGAATCGCGCGGGCCGCCTTTGAGTTCGCCCGCGACTACTCCCTGGAGCGACAGCAGTTCGGCAAAGCCATCGCTCGGCACCAGGCCATCGCCTTCAAACTGGCCGACATGGCCACCGAGATCGAGGCCGCCCGGCTGCTCACCTGGCGGGCCGGCTGGATGATCGACCGGGGCATGAACCTAAACCGCGCCGAGGCATCCATGGCCAAGCTCTATGCCGCCGATGTTGCCATGAGGACGAGCATGGAGGCGGTGCAGATCCTGGGCGGTTATGGCTACATCAAGGATTATCCGGTGGAGCGCTTCATGCGCGATGCCAAGATCTACCAGATCTGGGAGGGAACCGCCGAGATCCAGCGATTGCTGATCAGCCGGCACATCCTTGGCGAGCGCCATGCGGAGGGTCGCCGGACCATGATGGAGGTCGTCATGGCCGCCGCCCCTGAGGCCCCGCAGGAGCGGCCCTGATGGGGGTATCGTCTCCTCGGGTGGCCGCCATGTTCGATCTGACCGGCAAGGTGGCGGTGGTCACCGGCGGCTCACGTGGCCTTGGCCGAGCCGACGCCCTGGCCCTGGCCAGGGCCGGCGCCGATGTCGTGGTCACCGACATCCTCATTGAGTCGGATCCCCAACGTCGTGAGGTGGCCGAGGCGTCGCAGTCAGCCCTCAGCCAACTCTTCTCGTCTCAGGACGTCGTGTACACGGAGCGGACGAGTGAGCAGATACGGGCAATGGGCCGTCGCTCCGCAGCGCTGAAGCTGGACGTGACGGATCGCGAGCAGGTCGGAGCGGTTTTCGCGGACATCCATCGCCAGTTCGGCGCCATCGACATCCTTGTCAACAACGCCGCCACGCTGGATCACATCGCCCAGATCGAGCAGCAAAGCGACGATCTGTGGGACCGTGATCTCCGGGTCAACATCACGGGCGCCTACAACGCCACCAAGGCGGCATTTCCGTACATGCGCCAGAACAACTGGGGCAGGGTGGTGTTCATGGCCTCGGTTGCAGGCACCCTGGGCGGTTTCGGCCAGGCCTCATACGCCTCGACCAAGGCCGCGCTCGTCGGATTGGGCAAGTCCATCGCTCTCGAGGGGGCGCGGTTCGGGATCACCTCCAATGTCGTCGCCCCCGGAATCATCGCCACAGAGGCCTACCAGGCGGGCAACCCCAAATGGCGCGACAGGATGGTGCTCCGCACCGCCATGCGCAGCCCCGGAGAGCCGGAGGACGTCTCCAGCACCGTGGTCTTTCTCTGCTCCCCTGAGGCCCGGTACATCACCGGCGAGGTGATAACGGTCGCGGGCGGTATCGACCTCTTCGTCTTCTGAGTGGAGCGCTTCGTCACCGGCGTCACCTACTGGCCGGCCGAGGTCGGCCCCTACCTCTGGCATGAGTTTCCGGCGCCGCAGGTGAGAGCCGACCTGGCGGAGATCGCGGCACGGGGATTCGACACGGTCCGCGTGCTCCTCGCCTGGGACGCCTTCATGCCGTCTGACCGCGAGGTCCATCCGCAGCGGCTGGCCGAGCTCGGCATGCTCCTGGAGGTGGCTGCCGAGCACTCGCTTCGCGTGGTGCCGGTGCTCTTCGCGCAGTCCATCGGGGACTGCGTCATGCTCCCCGGATACACGGTGGACCCCGGTGCGTCCCGTCCTGGTGTGCGGGTTCTCAGCGATGGTCGGGCCGGTCGCGGAGGCCCTCGCGACCTCTACACCGACCCGCTGATGATCGAGCTCGCCGGCCGCTGGTTGGAGGCGCTCCTGGCGTCGTTCGCCCATCATCCCGCCCTGGCCGCCTGGGACCTGGGCCACGATCCCGCCGCCACCGTCCGTCCTCGTCGCTTCGGCGACATGCCCTTCTGGGTGAGGCTGATGGCGGATCAGATCCACGCCGCCGGGGATGCCTGCTGGCTCACCCTCGGGGCCGACGACCTGCTCACCGCCAGGGGCGTCCGGCTTAGAACCGTGGTCTCCCACGTCGATGCCCTCGGCATTGCCGTCTTCCCCCAGGTGCTCGGACTTGCATCCGACCCGCTGGACGTGGAGGCCGTCCATTTCCTCAACGACCTCGCCCGTGCGTTTGCCGGGGAGAACGTCGGCGCCATCGTAGTCTCCACGGGCGTGGCCGCGAGTACAACAGAGAGCGAGTTGGCGGCGGACCGCCCCGAAGCCCGCCCCGGCCTGCGGCCGCGGCCCGTCCGTGCCTCCCCGCTGGACCCTCCGCCGGTGGAGCCGATTGTCGCCGGCCGGCACGCCATGGAGCTCCTCGACCGGTTGCCGGCGGCCGGCGCTGCGGGGGCGCTGGCATGGAGCTGGTTGGGGGCCGGTCCCCGGCTGGCGGGGGGCCCGCCGTTCGACCGATTCCCCTTCCTCGGCCGCTGTGGCCTGGTCGATGCTGAGGGCAGGATGACGCCCGCAGGTGAGGCATGGCAAGCCCTGGCCGCCCGCGAGGTGGAGGTGGCTCGCGCACCCTCCTGGAACCCCCCCGTGGGCGAAGAGGACTATTACGCGCACCTGCCCGAAAGTGCCCGCGATGTCTTCTCGTCATGGCGGGGCGCACGCTGAGACCGGCCTGGTATCCTCGACCGGCCCGACGATCCTGGAGGAATCAATAACGTGGTTTCTGGACGCATCAAGAAGATTGTTCCCGACCGTGGCTTCGGCTTTGTCCGGGGTGATGACGGCAACGAGGTGTTTTTTCACCGCACCGAGGTGACGACGACCGACTTCGACGCCCTCGAGGAGGGCGAGGCGGTCACCTTCGAGGTGGTCGACAGTCCCAAGGGACCTCGAGCGAGGAACCTGCAGAAGGCATCCTGAGTCGACACGGGGGAGGGGTTGATGCGTCAATTCTTTGGTGTGCTCGCGCGATGGTGAGGAGGTAGTGGGATGACCCTGAGCGTCCTGGTGCCCGTCATCGGCGCGGGAATCCTGGCGCTCGTCTATGCCGTCTACCTCGCCGTGAGCGTGCTGCGGCAGGACGAGGGCAACGAGCGGATGCGCGAGATCGCCGTGGCCATCCAGGAGGGTGCCCAGGCCTATCTCAACAGGCAGTACAGCATCGTCACCGGCATCGGCCTGGTGATCGCCATCTTCCTCGCCTTTGCCGTGAGCTGGAAGACCGCCGTTCTCTTCCTGCTCGGTGCCGTCCTCAGTGGCGCCGCAGGATATGCCGGGATGAACATCTCGGTGCGGTCCAACGTGCGCACGGCCGAAGCGGCGCGGCGGGGCCTCGACCCCGCGCTCAGGGTCGCCTTTCGCGGAGGCGCGGTCACCGGCCTCTTCGTGGTCGGGTTTGGCCTGGTGGGGGTGGCCCTCGCCTACTGGGTTTTCCAGGACTTCGACGCTCTGGTGGGATTCGCCTTCGGCGCCTCGCTGATATCCGTCTTCGCCCGCCTCGGCGGCGGCATCTACACCAAGGCGGCCGATGTCGGGGCCGACCTGGTGGGCAAGGTCGAGGCCGGCATCCCCGAGGATGATCCTCGCAATCCCGCCGTCATCGCCGACAACGTCGGCGACAATGTCGGCGACTGTGCCGGCATGGCCGCGGACCTCTTTGAGACGTATGCCGTCACCGCGGTGGCGGTCATGCTGCTGGGAAGCCTGCTCTTCAAGGATGCCGGCGGCCACCCACGGCTTGCCTTTGTGGTCTTTCCCCTCATCCTCGGAGCGATCAGCATCATCGCCTCGATCGCTGGTTCCTGGTTCATCAAGATTCCCAGGAACGGGTGGATAATGGGTGCCCTCTACAAGGGCCTCTTCGCATCCGTCGCCGTGGCCCTGCCTCTCTTCTACATCGCCGTCCGCATCCTTGACAACAACGGTGAGTTCTCGGGTGCCGGATTCACCTTTGCTGTAACCAATCTCTTCTGGTGCGCGACGATAGGAATCGCCATCACGGTGCTCCTCGTCGGGATCACCGAGTTCTTCACCGGATCACAGTTCTGGCCGGTAAGGACCATCGCCCGGGCCTCCGAGACCGGCCACGCCACCAATATCATCGCCGGCCTCGCCATCGGCATGGAGGGAACGGCCATCCCCGTCCTCGTCATCGGCGTGGGCATCCTTGGCTCGGCGGCCCTCGCCGGGTTGTACGGCATAGGGATCGCCGCCATGGCCATGCTGAGCATGGCGGGCATCATTGTGGCCATAGATTCCTACGGGCCGATCACCGACAACGCCGGGGGGATTGCGGAGATGGCCAACATGCCCCAGGAGGTTCGCCAGGTGACGGATCCCCTGGATTCCGTCGGCAACACCACCAAGGCCGTGACCAAGGGATACGCCATCGGCTCGGCCGGTCTGGCCGCCCTGGTGCTGTTCGCCAGCTACACCGACGTGCTGAAGAACCACCACGGTGGTGTTGACTTCAGCTTCGACCTCACCGATCCCCGGATCATCGTCGGCCTCTTCCTCGGGGGGATCCTTCCCTTCCTCTTCGGGGCGCTCTGCATGCTGGCGGTCGGGCGTGCGGCGGGCGGCGTGGTCACCGAGGTGCGCCGCCAGTTCCGTGAGCTGCCGGGGATCATGGAGGGGACCACCAGGCCCGAGTACGGGCGGTGTGTCGCCCTGGTCACCGCCGCCGCCCAACGCGAGATGATCATTCCGGGACTGCTCCCGGTGGTGGCTCCCGTGGCCGTGGGCTTCATCCTCGGACCCCAGGCGCTCGGTGCGATGCTTCTCGGCACCATCGTCGTCGGCCTCTTTGTGGCGCTGCAGATGACCACGGGCGGAGGCGCCTGGGACAACGCCAAGAAGTACATCGAGGACGGGAGCCACGGCGGGAAGGGAACAGAGGCCCATGCCGCCTCGGTGACGGGAGACACTGTGGGCGATCCCTGCAAGGACACGGCCGGCCCGGCCATCAACCCGATGATCAAGGTGATGAATGTGATCGCCATCCTGCTTGCCCCCACCATCGCGGTGCACCACCTGTTCTACTAGGAGCTGCTGAGGACCTCGCGTCTCCGGCGGACGTGTGTCCCGCCTCCACTGGTGAATGGAGGCGGCGCTCGCGAGGCTCGGACGGGATCATGGACGAATATCAGCTGGAGATCCAGGCACTCCGCCAGACCCTGGGGCGGCTCAAGGCCGACCGCGCCGACGCCGCCCTCATCGATGAATACGAGGAGGAGTTGCGCAACCTGACCGCGATTTACGACGCAGCGCTGGAAACTTTGGCGGCGGGCCGGGTGGACCGCCGGCTGGGCCTCGCTCTTGCCGACCTGGGATTCGGTGCCTGGACGCTGCCCAACGTCTACAGCTTTGTGTACGAGGCCGTCCTGGATGCGGAGCTGAAGGGTCATGGCGTTGCCCATGAGGCTCGCCACACCGACTTTGCCGGCACTCTGCTCGCCGCCTTCGCCGACTCCTGATACCAGGGGCGCCTTCGCGGTTGTCCATGGCCAGGCCGGCTCCGCACTCATGGTCGCCTCCGCACCGGCGCCTCGGTGAGGGAGGCGCGGGAGGACTGATCGCCCTTCCCTCCGCGTACAGGCCCTCGGGCATGCGGGCGGTACGCGCACTGGTCAGGCGGAGAGGCTCACCAGCGGATCCGCACGCGGAGATACCTTCTTGCCGGGATTGAGCAGGCCGGCAGGATCATAGGCGGCCTTTATCCGTTCCATGAGAGCCGTGCCGGCTGGACCCATCTGGCGCCGCAGGTGGGGCAGCTTGGTGCAGCCGGCTCCGTGCTCACCGCTGATGGAGCCACCCATGTCGAGGACGGTGCTGAAGAGCTCGTCAGCCGCCTGGTCCCCGCGCTGACGCTGGCCTGCGAGGCGGGGATCGATGAGGAATGTGGTGTGGATGTTGCCCTCACCCAGATGGCCGAAGTTGACCACCGGGACACCATGTCGCTCGCCGATCTGCCGGGTGGCCGCGATCAGCTCGGATACCCGATCGCGCGGCACGACGACATCCTCATTGACCTTGCCGACCATCAGCTCGGCAACTGCGCCGCTGATCGCCTTGCGCGCCCTCCACAGCTGACCGGCGCCGGCAGCGTCCGTGGCGTGTTCGACGTGGCGCGCCCCTGCAGTGCTGAGGGCGGCGCGGACCGCACCGCCGTCGCTGTTCACCATGTCGACATCGCCTTCGATCTCGATGAGGAGCAGGGCTCCGCTTCCGGAGGAAGAGTGCCCCAGGCCGGCACGAGCCACCGCCTCCAACGCGGCCTCGTCCATGACTTCGATGGCCGCAGGGACGATGCCGGCGGCCGAGATGTCGGCGGCCGCGGCGCATGCCGCCTGCATGTCGGTGAAGGTGGCCCCCAGCGTCGCCTTCGCGGCCGGCGTCGGGACCAGCCGGAGAAGCACGTCTGTGATGACGGCCAGGGTCCCTTCCGATGCGGGGAGGAGGCTGAGCAAAGCACTGTCGCCGGCACCGAGCTCGCCCAGTTGAAGAACCTGGCCGCCCGCAAGAACCGCCGTGGCACCGGTGAGGAAGTCGCCCGTGGCGCCGTGGCGCAGGCTGTGCGGGCCGGCGGCGTTGCAGGCCACGTTGCCTCCGATGGTGCTGGTGCTCGAGGCCCCGGGATCCGGTGGGTAGTACAGGCCCACGGCGGCGGCGCGCCGGTGCACGGTGCTGGTTATCGTCCCTGCCTCGGCGTGAAGGCGCATGGCATCGCGCTCCAGGCCGATGACCCGTGACATGCGGCAGAGGTTGAGTATCACGCCGCCCTGTGTGGCCACGGCGCCGCCTGCGTATCCCGTGCCGGCGCCCCGGGGGATCACCGTAACCTGGTGGTGGGCGCACACTTGCATGACGCCCGCCACCTCGGCGGTGCCGGCCGGGAAGACAACGGCATCGGGAAGGTGACGCTCCCCGGAGGCGCCGAAGGCATCGAAGGCGTAGGCCGCGAGGTCGGCGGGGCGGCTGTAGACATGTGGCCGGTCCACCTGGCCCTCGAGGTCGTGGAGCAGCCGGCTGGTGAGCATTGGCCGCAATCCTAATGGCGCGGACGGTTCGGGGGTGGGAAATCAGCGGTGGCTATACTCGGAACGACTGTGAGTGCTGCCCAGATTCTCGCCGCCATCGAGAAGGCTCTGGGCTCGGTCATGGATCCCGAGTTGCATCGCGACCTGGTCAGCCTCGACATGGTCCGGGATCTTGCCTTCGAGGGGGGCGTGGCCAGCATGCGAATCGTGCTCACCACCCCGGCCTGTCCTCTGAAGGACCGGATTCATTCGGACATCGAGGCTGCGCTGGTGGGGGGCGTCGATGGCGTCAACTCAATACTGGTCACGTGGGACGCCAAGGTCACTGGGGGACGTGGCCTGCCCGGGCTACAGGGCATTCCGGGTGTGCGCAACGCCGTCGCCGTCAGTGCCGGCAAGGGCGGGGTTGGCAAGACCACGGTGTCCGTCAACATCGCGCTCGCCCTGAGCCGCAGCGGCGCCCGCGTGGGCCTGCTGGACGCGGACGTCTACGGCCCCAACGTTCCTATCATGCTGGGGGTGACCTCGCCGCCGGAGAAGGCGGAATCGGGCAAGATCCGGCCGCTGGAGGCCTGCGGGATCAAGGTCATCTCTTTCGGCACCATACTGAAGCCCGGGCAGCCGGTCATCTGGCGCGGACCCATGCTGGCCAAGGGTCTGAGGGAGTTCCTCTACGAGGTCGAGTGGGGTGAGCTGGACTACATGATCATCGACCTCCCCCCGGGCACTGGTGACGTTCAGCTCAGCCTGGCCCAGAGCATGCCCATGACCGGCGCGGTGATCGTGACCACACCCCAGGACGTCTCCGTCGCCGACGTCTCACGTGGTATTCAGATGCTCCGGCAGCTCAACGTGCCCGTGCTGGGACTCATCGAGAACATGAGCGGCTTCATCTGTCCCCACTGCAATGAGCGGACTGAGATCTTCGGAAGCGGGGGCGGC
The DNA here is from genome assembly GCA_046263035.1 of Candidatus Dormibacteria bacterium. Lineage (GTDB taxonomy): Bacteria > Chloroflexota > Dormibacteria > Aeolococcales > Aeolococcaceae > JBHELP01. The sequence goes on from JBHELP010000100.1 coordinate 12,830, forward strand.
CCGCGCCTCTCGGCCCAGTACTCGCTTCCACTGCTTGGCTCCATCCCACTGGATCCGCGCATCCGGTTGGGGGGCGAGAATGGCCTTCCGCTGATGGCCACGGCGGCGGGCCCCATGGGGGAAGTGTTCGAGAGCATCGCAGGCCGCATCGCGGGCGAGGTGAGCAAGCAGAACTTTGCCGCCTCCGACGCGCCCGAGTTGCCCGGGCGCCGGATGGCTGCCGACGCTGTCGCGCGCGTGCCGCTGAACTGAGCATGGCGGGCGCCATCGCCTCCTCGGCGGCGGGCATGGGAAACCGGGCGGACATCGAGAGCTCCGTCCCTCCCTCCCGGCTGCTGCTCTTCGCCCTGGCCTTGGGGGCCTTCATCGGCATGGTCGATGCCACCATTGCCGCCGTGGCCCTGGGGCCGCTCACAGCTCACTTTCATCTGCCGCTCACGGCGGGGCAGGAGGTCCTGTCCATCTACCTCGTGGTCATAACGGCCACCCTGCCCACGGTGGGACGGCTTGGCGACCGCTTTGGCAGGCGTGGTGCGTACGTCGCCGGCTTTGTCATCTTCGGGGCGGGCTCGATCCTGGCCGCCGTGACCACCTCCTTCGGCCTGCTCCTCACGGGCCGTGCCATTCAGGCGATCGGCGGTGGGATGCTGACGGCGGGCAGCCTTTCCCTCATCGCCGAGCACGTGCCCCGCCGGCGAACCGGACGGTCCATCGCCCTCCTGGTCATTACCCAGGCGATCGCAGGCCTCGTGGGCCCGCCCGTCGGGGGCATCCTGGTGGCCGCGGGCGGCTGGCAGGCCGTCTTCTGGGCAGGGGTTCCCATGGCCGCCGTCGGGATGTTTGCCACCCTTCGTTTCGTGCCTGTGTCGGCGACTCGCCGAACCATCGGCCTCGATGTACCGGGCGCACTACTTCTGGCCGGGTTTCTCCTTGGTCTGGGGGCGGGCATCTCCTCCCTCGCAGGGCCGGTGGCGGGCGATATCCCGGCTGCCGCATGGTTCTCCATCGCCTGGATCAGTCTCCTCCTCCTGGTCCCGGCAGAGCTTCTCTCCCGACTGCCCATCGTCGACAGAGGTCTCATCCGCGACCGGCGCTTCGTTGGCGCCACCGCCGCCACCTTCCTCACCACGGGCACTCTGATGTCCTGCTTTGCGCTGCTTCCCTTCTGGCTCGAGAGGGCTCACGGCGTGAGCCCCATCGCCGCCGGGGCCGCCTTCGTCCCCATCGGGCTGGGCATCGCCGCCACCTCGCGGCATGGTGGAAAGCTCGGCGACCGCGGCCTCACCCACCGCGCCACGACCGGCGGCATGGCCCTCGCCGCTGTTGGGCTGTCAGCTGCCGGCGTGGCTGCTCGCTTCGACCTGTGGCCACTCCTTCTGGGAGGACTGTTCCTGCTCGGCTGCGGCAATGGCCTCTTCTCCTCACCGAACACGGCCGCCGCCATAGCCATCGCTCCGGACACCCGCCTCGGCAGCGCCGCCGGCTTTCTCTCCACGGCGCGCAACGCCGGGGTGATCACCGGGCTCGGGATCACCGGAGCCCTCTACACCGCGGCCACGTCTGGGGTGGTCGAGGGGACAGCGGCCGACGTTGCTGCCGCCGTGATTTTCACAGGGGCAGGAGTGGTGTGCCTGGCCGCTGCCGCGATGGCGGGCCGCATCTACCGCCCCCGGCCATTCACGGTGGCCTCGCAGGCCTGCTCGGGGCCGGATCGCCTGTCCTCCTGACAGCCCCCTGTCATGCCAGGGCCTTGCGGGCAGCCTGGTACAGCGCCCCCACCACCGTAACGTCATCAGTGAACACCCTGACCAGGCGGTTGTACTGGGGGAGACGGGCGACGAGCTCGCGGGTGCGGGTGTGTTCAACGGTGGACTGCCGAGGGTCGTAGAGGGCCACCATGCCGTTCTCCGCCATGGGGTTGTGAGGGGCAACCGTGGCGCTGACGATGTCCACCTCGATGCGTGCGCCGCGTGCGGCGGCCGGAAGCCCGTCGACGATCCGTTCCCGCGCCTGGGACAGGTCGGTGCCGCGATGGACGATGTTCTCGTAGGCGAGATGCCAGGTCAGGTCTCGGGCCATTATTCGTGCCCACCCGTGGCTCAGCTGACGCTCGTGGGAGCCAGGGGGGCAATCCTGCCAGCGCTGCACGGCGTCGAGGAGGGACCAGTCGCTGAGGCGCCGGTACTGATCCGGGTGCTCCATGGGGTTCCCGGGCAACAGCAGGTCGACGGTGCTCGCGAAGATCTCACGCATGGAGAGGTCAAACCGCCGGCCGGTGCGGTGGTGATACACCTGTGTGTACATGTAGAGCCGTGACGAGAGAAACATCTCCAGGGCCCCCGCTGCGTGATAGTGGAGCACCAGGGTTTCGTCGCTTATGAAGGAGTAGTGGATCAGGCGCTGGATGTCGACCGGCCCCAGGCTCACGCCGCACATGTAGGCGTCCCTGGGGACGTAGTCGAGGTTGTCGGCGGTGGCCGGCCCGCAGAGTATCGGCTTGCAGGCGCGCAGCCATCCGGGTGGGGTGTAGCCGGGGATGTCGGCGTCCGCCATAACCCAGGCAACCCACTGTGGGTCCACCCACTCGCCGGCTGCGAAGCGACCTCCGGGGCTGGCTCGCAGGGAGCGGATCAGGTCGGCCAGATGCTCGGTGATGATGTACCGCCCGACATCCTCGTGGTCGATGTCCCAGCGCACCAGGACCTCCTGGTCGAAGAAGTGCCCGAACGGGCCGTGGCCCACGTCATGGAGCAGGCCGGCGAGCCTCAGCGTCTCCTCGACGCAGGTGGGTGACGGTGCATCGGGGAACGCGGCGCGCAGCGAGCCGTCGATGCGTCGGGCAAACTGACTGCACAGATGCATCGCCCCCAACAGGTGAACAAAGCGGGAATGCTCCGCCGAGGGGAACACCCACCATGCCGATTGCAGCTGGTGGATGCGCCTCAGGCGCTGCAGCCAGGGGCTGTCGAGGAGGTCGCGTTCGCCCGGTTCCCCCGCGGTACCCTTGGTGATCTCGATGTAGCCGTACAGGGGGTCGGCGATGAGGTTCACCTCGCTGAACCGGCTCGCCGCATCCATGCCGGCAGCTTAGTGATACGCCGGGGATGAGCGGCACAGAGAGCAGCGGGACCATGGGGCGGCTCGCCGAGGCGGCGGAGGCCATCGGCGCCACCTCCTCGAAGCTGGCCAAGGTCCGGATCCTGGCCACATACCTGGCCTCGCTGGACGGCGCCCGAGTCCCCATGGCTGCTCGATACTTCGCCGGGCGCACCTTCCCCTCCGGGGATCCCCGGGTCCTCAATGTGGGCGGTTCGGTGCTGTCCGGCGTTCTCCGCGACATCGCCGGCCTGAACGATCAGCAGCTCGCGGCCCTCTGGCGGCGCCATCGCGACGCCGGTGACTGTGTCCATGAGGTCCTGTCGGCGAGAGCTGCTCGGATGTGCGGCGCGGCGGACCGGACCGGGGCGGAGACGCCGCTCACGGATGGCGGCGAATGCCGCGGAACCGTGACGGAGGGGGGTGAACCGCCGGGCGCCGGGATCGACCTGATCGAGGTCGACACCGTCTTCGCCGAGATTGCCGGCACGGCGGCGGCCTCCGCCCGGAGGAGCGCGCTGGTCGGCACCCTCGCGCGCTGCACGCCCCTGGAGGGAAAGTACATCGTGAAGCTGATCACCGGTGAGATGCGGATCGGGCTGCGCGAGGGCCTGGTCGAGGAGGCCATCGGGGCGGCGTTCGATCGCGAGGCGACTGCCGTGGCCCGCGCCGACATGCTGGTGGGCGACCTCGGGCGGGTGGCTCTGCTGGCCATGGAGGACCGCCTTGACAAGGCGGCTCCGCAGCTTTTCTCCCCGCTGCGGTACATGCTCGCATCACCCGTGGCCGACGCGGAGGAGGCCGTTCACCGCGTGGGCGAGACGGCGTGGATCGAGGACAAGTACGACGGCATCCGCTGCCAGCTGCACCGCGGTGGGGACCGCATCGCTCTGTACAGC
>JBHELP010000101.1:0-6411 GCA_046263035.1 Candidatus Dormibacteria bacterium
CCAGCCGCCGGGAGCTGGGATGGAAGAACATCACCAGCAGTCCAACCCCTCCGACGCCGACGTCGATGAGTCGGAGAACGTTGCGAATGAGGAGTTCCGTCATCCCCGGCGCGCCACCATCGACGCGCATCACCCGCAGGCCCAGCGCCGATTTGCCCAGGGTGCTGCCCCGAGTGCTCATCTCGGCCACCACAAAGTAGCCGAGATAGGCAAACAGGGCGACGCCGACCGCTCCCGCCACCATCAGGCTGAGACTGCTCAACCGCCCCTCACCGCCGCGGCCGCCAACGGTGGCGATGTACGCGGTAACCGCCACGAAGACCAGGAGCCCGGCCACCATGGAATCCAGCAGTTGGGCGAGCAGGCGGCTGCCGACTCCTGCGGTCGCGTAGCCGATGCCGACGTTGTCCGCTGTGTGGATGCGCAACGTGTCCTGGGGGCCGCTCACCTCGGCCCCACCATAGATCAGCAGCCGGCGGGCACCGTGCCGAGCCGGGTCCGAGCATCCAGAAAGATCGCGTAGACCGTGGGTGGCCCTCGGTGTTGAAGCTCCTCGCCGATGTCCACATTGACGACTCCGTCGGGATCGGCCGAGCCCAGGAGGGTGGTGAGGGTTGAGCTCCTGTACTGGCGCCACTCACAGGTCGGCCCGGGACGCTCGTAGACGAGCGCGGCGTCCGGCGATAGCTCGCCTGCCAGCGCCGCTCGAGCCTCGTCGAGGCTCACCTGGGGGACGAAGTTGATCCGATAGCGGACCACGCGTCCCGCCGGGGAGCAGGCCACGCTTCCATAGCGATCCAGCATGTCGTTGAGGGGTGGCAGATAGGCGTCGATGCGGGCCGGATCGGCCTCGTGATGCGCCCGCCAGGCGCCAATGGTGGCCCCGAAGGCCTGGAGGGCATCGAGCGTACTTCCCTCCGTGGGGGCCGATGGGGCGGGTATGGCCCTCGGCGACCCCGGCGGCGGTGTGTTGGCAGTCCGAGGCGATGCAGCGGAGGGCGGCCGCGATGGGGTGGGCGGGGAAGAGGTCAGGTGATCGCAGAATGCGGTCACCGTGAGCGGACCCGACGGCAGTGCTGGGGCCGTCGCCGTGGCGGCGGCACGGTGGGCGTCGGAGCGCGGCCGGGGCTGGGAGTCGCAGCTTGCCAGCAGGGGGAGTGCCGTGAGCAGGACGGGCCATCGCGATGCCATTCCCAACACGCTACCCGCCGGTGACGGTTTCACGCCGCCCTGCCGCATGCTCCGTGCGGTCCCCGATCGCCATGGGGATTGTTCTCGGAGAGCTTCCAGCGCCAGGCGTCGAGGCGGCTGGGAGGCGCGGTGGGGCCGGAGGCGATCTGATCTCCATCAGGGTAGGGAGCGGGCCTGGTGGTTCACGCGCTCCCAGGCCGGGCGGGGTCGTGGATGTGCAGACAGGGTGCCCGACGCCTACACTCGCGTGCGCACGGGCATCGGGCTCTCGACCGGCTTTACGCAAACCTCGAGCGGAAGGAGCACCATGAAGCGAATCGGCTCACCGGCCACCACCCTTGTCGGGGCACTCGTCGTCACCTTCGCGGCGGGCTGCGGGGCGACCAGCACCAGCGGGGGCGCTCAGGGTTGCACCGGCTCCGTCACCGTCGCCTCGGACCTGCCGACAGGGGGCAGCGATGCCTCCACCGGTGTGCCCATGCAGAACGGTGCCCAGCTGGCCGTGGATCAGGCCAACGACAGCAAGCTCCTCGGCGGTTGCACCGTCAAGTACATCCCCAAGAATGACTCCTCGGTTACATTGGGCAAGCACGATCCTCAGCTGGGCGCGAGCAACATGACCGAGCTGGCCGGAAATGCGGCCGTCGTCGGGGTGGTCGGTCCCTATAACTCCTCGGTGGCCCAGGCTCAGATGCCGATTGCCAACAACGCTGGGCTGACCATGATCAGCCCGGGCAACACCAATCCCGGTCTCACCATCGCGGGCAGCAACCCCGATATCAACACCAAGTCGCTCCGTCCGACGGGAACCCTGACCTATTTCCGGGTCTGCACCACGGACATTCCCCAGGGTCATGCCGAGGCGCAGTCGGCCCTGGAAACGCTAAACGTCAAGAAGGCCTTCGTCATTGACGATCAGGACACCTACGGCAAGGGGCTCGCCGATCAGTTCCTCAAGTACTTCGTTCAGGGTGGCGGAACCAGGTTGGATCGTGTCAGCGAGCCGGGGACGACCAAGGACTACCGCGCCGACCTGAACAAGGCCAAGCGAGACGGGGCCGACCTGATCTTCTTCGGGGGTGTTTCCAGCAACGGTGGCGGCATTCTCCGGCGGGACATGGCCTCCATCCTCCCCAACGCCAAGTTCCTGGGCGGAGATGGGATCGTGGACTCCGAATTCTTCACTCAGGCCGGACCGGCCGCCGAGGGAGCCTACGCCACCAATGTCGCCCCCGAGGTGACCAAGCTGAGCTCCGCCAAGCGTTTCGTGGACGACTACACCGCCAAGTTCCACGCCGATCCCGGCTCCTTTTCGGCGAACACCTACGACGCCATGAACATCCTGTTGCAGGCGGTCAAGCGTGCCGTGGACGCCAACGGCGGCCGGATTCCAGGCGACACCAAAGCTCTCCGTGAGTCCGTTCGTCGGAACGTGGCGGACACGAGCTATGACGGTGCCATCGGCCACACCGGCTTCGACGCCAACGGCGACACCACCAATCCTCTGGTCACCCTGGTCAAGGCGACGGGCGGCAAGTGGGCCTTCGTTCAGACGGTTCAGCTGAAGGGAGCTGAAGGGGGGATCTCGCCCCAGAGCGGCTCGGCGTCGGCGGCTTCCTCGCCGGGTGGATCCTCGTCCACCTCGACGCCCGCCTCGTCCCCGGCAGCCTCATCGCCGAAGGGCGCGTTCCCGCGAGGCTCGCAGGCACCGTCCTCCCCCTCTGCCTCAGCGGTGTACCCCTCCCCGTAGCCCCGGCGAGTCGGTGATCCGGCAGGCCCTGCAGCGATGGGGCGGCACCGCTCTGATGGTGACCTGCGCCGCAGTCCTGCTCGCTCTGGCCATCCTGGTCATCGGTCGCCGTGGTGCCACCGAGGCCGGTGACCAGCTGGTCGCGGGCCTCCAGCGTGGAGCGGTGTACGCGCTGATCGCCATCGGCTACACACTCGTGTACGGAATCCTCGAGCTGATCAACTTCGCGCACGGGGACGTGTTCACACTCAGCGCCTTCTATGCCGTCTTCATCGCGGCCCTCCTCGACGACGTGGGCATCCACCTCGGCGCCATGGCCACGTCCGGACCACTGGGCCTCTTGCTTGCGCTGCTCATCATCTTTCCGCTCACCATGTTCGGGGCCGGCATGACCGGCGTGCTCATAGAGAGGGTGGCGTACCGGCGCCTGCGCGATGCCCCACGGCTGGCGCCGCTGATCACCGCCATCGGCGTCTCTTTTCTGCTCCAGGGCATCATGTATGCCTTCTTCGTGCCCCCGGGCGGCGGTATCGGGGGCAACTATCCGACGGGGAAGGCTGGTTGGGTGCGTGGCGACGCCCTTGCCGTCGGAGGCGTCCACGTGGGATGGAACGATCTCTTCGTGGTGGTGGTCGCGGTGATGCTGATGGTCGCGTTGCAGAGCTTCATTCGCCACGGACGGCTGGGCAAGGCGATGCGGGCCACCGCGCAGGATCGAGACGCCGCCCTTCTCAGCGGGATCAACATCAACCGGACCATCGCGGCAACCTTCTTCATCGGCTCGGCGCTCGCCGCGGCGGCCGCCCTCGTCTATTCCATCCACTACGACCTCGTGCAGTGGAACCTCGGGTTCCGGATAGGCATCATTGCCTTCACCGCTGCCGTTCTGGGCGGCATCGGCAACATCCTCGGCGCGGGCATCGGCGGCTTTCTGATCGGCCTCATAGAGGTGTTTTCGTCGGAGCTCATCGGCGGTCAGTGGAGCAACTCGGTCATCTTCGTTGTCCTCATCCTCGTTCTCACCGTGCGCCCCACCGGCCTGCTCGGTTTGCGGGTGCCCAACCGTGCCTGACCGAGCCGAGCCGGCAGTTCCGGTCAAGGCGCCGGCAACCGCCGTGCAGAGCCGAGCCGAGGAGGCTGGATCCGTCGTCTGGGTTCTCGCCTGCTGCGGCCTCCTGCTCATCGTCGCGGGCTGGTTCCTTCCCTGGTATGTGGAGCCGGCGTCGGGCGGGGTCGGCTTCAGCCCGATGGACGCCGTGCTCGGTTTCAGCGGGTTCGGCAGCCTGCTGGTCGTGGTGCTCCTGCTTTCCATGGTCATCCTGCTGGCCGGCCTCATCCACGACGCGCAGGCTGCCCTTCGTCATCGCGGCACGGCCTATGCGGGATCGCGCACCCGGTCAGGGGCGGCCGTGGCCGGGGCGCTGGCCACCTTGCTCATCGTGCTTCTGGTCAGCGGGTTCCACGAGGAGCCCCTCTTTGGCGACATCAGCCGATCGGCCTTTGCCGACAACGCGGTATGGATGACGCTCACGGGCCATGTGCTGTGCGCCTTCACCTATGCCTTGAGGGGGTGGATCACACGCCACGCCGCAATCGCCTTCGGCGGTGTGGCGTTCGCGCTTGGCGGTGCCTTCCCGGCCATATTCGGCCACTCCGACCTCTTCATCAGTTGGGGGGCTCGCTTCGCGGCGATCTACATCCTCCTTGCGCTGGGGCTGAACGTGGTTGTCGGGTTCGCGGGTCTTCTCGACCTCGGTTACGCCGCCTTCTTCGCCATCGGCGCCTACACCACCGCCTCCCTGGCGGGGCCGCGTTACGGCCTGCATCTTCCCTTCTGGGTGCTCATCTTCCTCGGCGCCGCGGTCGCCGCCCTGTTCGGGGCCATCCTGGGCGCCCCGACCCTCAGGCTTCGCGGCGACTACCTCGCGATCGTCACCCTCGGTTTTGGGGAGATCGTCCCCGACCTGGCCATCAACAACTTCGGCAACCTGACCGGCGGCCCCACAGGCCTCCAGGCGGATCCCGCCTCGCTTTTCGGCCGCAACCTGGGTCAGCTGGGCACGATGCCGGACAACACCAAGCTCTATTTCTGGACGCTGCTTGCTCTGATCGCGCTGGTGGCCGTCTCGCTGCGCAACCTTGAGCGCTCGCGGCTGGGGCGGGCGTGGATGGCCATCCGAGAGGACGAGGTGGCCGCGGCGGCAACTGGCATCAATCCCGTCACAACCAAACTGCTGGCCTTTGCCATTGGTGCGTCGGTGAGTGGTTTCGCGGGAGCGTTCTTCGGGGCCATGCTGGGCAACGTCACCCCGGAGAACTTCGAGTTTGCTGTGTCGGTGACGGCGCTGAGCACCGTGGTCCTCGGCGGCATCGGCAACATCACCGGAGTGATCGTGGGTGCCGTCCTACTCGCCTTCGTCGTCAACTGGGTGTTGCCCAACATCCAGGAGTGGTCGGCCACCCTGGGCCACACCACCGGTCTCCCCGCCATAACGGGATTCGACTTCAACCGCTACGTGTACATCGTCTACGGCCTGATCCTCATCCTCATCATGCTGTTGCGGCCGGCGGGGCTCCTTCCAAGCCGGGCGCGCAAGGTCGAATTGGCCCACGGCACGGAGCCGGAGTCGCTCGCGGCCGTTCAGGGTCGGGTGTGACGGCCGTCCTGGAGGTTAACGCCCGCACGTGGGGCTTGGTCTGGGGCGCGAACGTCCCGGGTCGGGTGTGACGGCCCTCCTCGAGGTTGACGCCCTCAGCAAGCGCTTTGGCGGCCTGCTTGCCGTCGGCGGCGTGTCCTTCGCCATCGACGAGGGGGAGATCGTCTCCCTGATCGGCCCCAACGGAGCCGGCAAGACGACCGCCTTCAATTGCATCACCGGACTGATCCCGGCCACATCGGGTGACATTCGCCTCGGCGGCGTGAGCATAAAAGGATTTGCTCCCCACCGCATCGCCCGCGCCGGCATCGCACGGACATTTCAGAACATCCGACTCTTTTCCTATATGACCGCGGTCGACAACGTCATGGTCGGTGAGCACTGGCGACTGCGTTCAAGAGTGTGGCAGACGGTGCTCAAGACACCCAGGTCGCGAGCCGAGGAGCGTGAGGCCGAGGGACGCGCCCTGCATCTTCTCGGGGAGTTGGGTCTTGACCCCTATCGAGACGTTTTCGCCCACAACCTGCCCCATGGCCTGCAGCGGAGGCTGGAGATTGCCCGGGCGCTCTCCGGGCGGCCCAGGCTGCTGCTGCTCGACGAACCGGCCGCCGGCCTGAACACGCAGGAGAAGAAGGACCTCATGGGAACCATCTCCCAGCTGCGCCAGGGCGGACTCACGATCCTCCTCATCGAGCACGACATGCGCCTCGTCATGGAGGTGAGCGATCGCGTGATCGTCCTCGACCATGGCGAGACGATTGCCGCCGGGCCTCCGACCGACGTCCGCCGCGATCCGCGGGTGGTGGAGGCGTA